>NZ_VRUW01000013.1:0-80271 GCF_008039475.1 Methylobacterium sp. WL12
CTGCCGAAGGCGAAGCCGCCATCCGCACCGTCGTCGATACCGCCCGCCTCACCGGCGCCAGCCCGTTCCGCACCATCCTCAAAACCGTCGGCGCCTAAACCTCACGATTACGGGGGTGGGTAATTACGCATCGAGGCTGACGGTCTCGCGAATCCACTGAGCGACCTTGTGGCTCTGTAGCTCGCCCGGCGGCGTCCCAGACCCTTTCCGGTGTCGCTTGGGGTCATAGAAGAGCGGACCGGGTGACGCCGCTTGAACGAACGACATGAAGCCCAGTTCACTCAGGTGGGCGTGGAGAGGGACGGTTCGCGGTTCACCGGTCTTGGTCACCCGGAGGTCCATAACGAGGATGCCGGCCTCAGTTCGGATGTCCCGCTTCTCAAGGTTTGTGAGTTCGGTGATTCGTGCACCCGAGTATGCGGCCAACCAGGGGCACCACCGCCTCGACGCTGCACGGGTAGGGTTCTGATCGTCGGGCTGGACCGCAGAGGCCGCTGAGAGGATCGCCGCTATCTCGTGATCCCGGAATGTCCGCTCCCGTTGGGCGATGACCCTTGGCTCATCCAGGGTGATGCCCGTGACAGGATTGGAGGGCACGAACTGTCCACCTGATCGCCCAGATGCCCACCGGAAAATCGAACTGACGGCGACCAGATCGTTCTTGTTTATGGCGCTCGCGCTTACCCCTTCAACGTCACGACGGCGCTCGGCCCATGCGAACACGTCATCGGGTGTCAGGGATCGAACGTCTCGTTTCTTGGCAAAGGCGGCGAAGGATCGGAAGCTGCCTCGATACCGCTTGATCGTGTTTGCTGCCCGCTTGTCTGCCGAGTAGGTCTCCCATCGTTCGAAGAGGTCGAGAACGGTGACGGCAGGACCGACGATCGGGGTAGGGCAGGGGACCGGTGATGATGCTGTTCGACCCTGTGCCTCAGCGGCAACACCGTTAGTTGGACAGGGAAGGGATTGCGGGCTGACCTGAGTCGAACCCTCAGGCTGGTATCGCGGACCGCCCTTGTGAGACTGCCAGAACCGTTTCAGGGCACCGTCTGCTATCGAGTGACGGATACGTGCCTCGGAGGGTTCTTTGGTCCGTAACGATAGCTGAACGACCGGACCAACCGTGACAGTGAACCATGCGTCACCGATCGGAAGGCAGACAGACCATCCCTTAAGCTCGTCTACGATCGAGAGGGGAGTTCGTTGCCGTAGATGAAAAACCCCTGTCTTAGGGTCCTTCCACGGCCGGGCGACTCTTAATGGCATGTGTGAGACCGCTGTGTGAGAGTGCGGTCATCCTCAAGCCGAGATTTTAGCCTAACCTCATGTAATCATTGAGGCCCGGGTGCCGGATGGGCTGGTGCCGGTGGAGAGGATCGAACTCCCGACCTTCGGTTTACAAAACCGCTGCACTACCGCTGTGCTACACCGGCGGACCCGTTTCGATGCCGCGGCGGGACGAAGCTGCGCCGCGGTGCTGATCGACGCGTCTTAGACGATGGTTGCGCGGGGTTCGTCAAGGCGCGGGACGCGGGCGCGCTCGTCGCCGCGACCCAGGGACCCAGCGCCCTGGCGGCAGGCGGCGAAGGGCTTATCTCAACAGCTGACGGTGCGCACGCGCCCGGGCGTCGCGATCTGCGATGCGTTCGGGCGAGGCGGTCCCGTCGGCGCTCCCCGAGGGCCCGGCATCCGGTCCGCCGCGGGCGAGCGCGTCGAAACGAGACCCGGAGCGCCCGGCCCACGCGGGTCGGATCGGGCTTCGCGGTCGGGGAGAGGTGCGAACCCAGCCGATGTCAGAGACCGATCCGGAAGCCAACCGCTTCTCCGCCCGCGCCAGCCGCTACGCCCGCGTCGGCGCCAACGTCGGCGGGGTCGCCGCGCGGATGGCCGGCGCCCGCTTGTTCGGCAAGGAGGGCACCACCAACGCGGCGGCTTTGGCGCAGGCGCTCGGCGGCCTGAAAGGCCCGATCATGAAGGTGGCGCAGCTGCTCGCCACCGTGCCCGACCTGCTCCCGCCCGAATACGCGGCGGAGCTGCAGAAGCTCCAGGCCGACGCGCCGCCGATGGGCGCGGCCTTCGTCAAGCGCCGGATGCAGGCCGAGCTCGGGGTCGGCTGGCAGGCGCGGTTCGAGAGCTTCGACCTGAAGCCCGCCGCCGCCGCCTCCCTCGGCCAGGTCCACCGCGCCACGGCGCTCGACGGCACGGCGCTCGCCTGCAAGCTCCAGTACCCGGACATGCAGTCGGCGGTGGAGGCCGACCTGAAGCAGCTCGAGGTCGCCTTCGCCCTGCACCGGCGGATGAACTCCTGGCTCGACACCCGCGAGATCGCCAAGGAGATCGGTGCCCGCGTCCGCGAGGAGCTGGACTACGCCCGCGAGGCCAAGCACGGCGCCCTCTACGGCACCGTCCTCAAGGACATCGCGGCGGTGCGCGTGCCGGCGATCCACGCGGATCTGTCGACCAAGCGCCTGCTGACGCTGGGCTGGCTCGACGGCGAGCGCATCCTCAACTTCACGGAATCCCCCGTCGAGATCCGAAACCGCATCGCGCAGGCGATGTTCAAGGCGTGGTGGCACCCGTTCAGCCGCGCCGCGGTGATCCACGGCGACCCGCACCTGGGCAACTACACGGTGTTCTCCGAGGGCGAAGGGGCAGAGCGGGAGCCGCAGGGCATCAACCTGCTCGACTACGGCTGCGTGCGGATCTTCCATCCGCGCTTCGTCGGCGGCGTGGTCGACCTCTACCGCGGCCTGCTCACCCAGGACATGGCGCGGACCGTCCACGCCTACGAGGTCTGGGGCTTCAAGGACCTCGACAAGGAGAAGATCGAGATCCTCAACATCTGGGCGCGCTTCATCTACGGGCCGCTGCTCGAGGATCGCACCCGCACCGTCGCCGACGGGGTGAAGCCCGGCGAGTACGGAAGGCGCCAGGCCTTCGAGGTGCACCAGGCCCTGAAGGCGAAGGGGCCGGTGACCGTGCCGCAGGAATTCGTGTTCATGGACCGGGCCGCGGTCGGCCTCGGAGCCGTGTTCCTGCACCTCAAGTCCGAGCTCAACTATCACCGCCTGTTCGAGGCGGAGATCGAGCGCTTCAGCCTCGACGCTCTCGCCGAGCGGCAGGCGGAGGCGCTCGGCGCGGTCGGGCTGCCTCTGCCGGCCTGAGGGTTCGCGAATCGGGGGCCTCGGCGGATCGCGAGATAACGCGTCCCTCGCCGGCTCACGATCGCGTGTCCGGACGATCTTTTGTGCGCAAGTGAATTGAGGGCCAAGCAAAGCCGTGCGATGCCCGATCCCGCCGGTTGCGGCCGATTGCGGCAGCAATAAGCTTGGGCTAAACCCGCTCCCACCGAGAAGTGGTAGCGTCGAGGACGAGCGCACGATGGCCGATACGAAGGGCGTTTCCGGTGGGGCCTACAGCCCCGCGATGGACGCGAAGACGCACGAGCAGACCTATCGGGGATTCGTCCGCTTCGTCGAGATCGCCAGCGGCGTGGTGATCTGCTGGGTGCTCGCCCTGGCGGTCGGCGGCATCCGCGAGGCCTGGCTCACCGCGATCCTCGGCGTCGTCCTCTCGAGCGCGGCAGGCGCCCTCGGCGCCTTCGCGCCGAACATCGGCTGGCGTGCGCCTTGCGTGGTCGCCGTGCTCATGGCCCTCTATCTCGCCTTCGCCTGAGGCCTGACGTCTCGGAAAGGATCGGGGCGGTCCGCGCTCCGGAATTCGGGGCCGCCGCTTACAATCGTCACGCTTCCGTCAGTTCGTCTTACCAACTCGCCTCGAAAAGCCGTTCCATATCGCGCATTCGGGAGCGGTCAATCGAGGGAAGTCCTGAATGCGCATCGCTGTCCTGTCGGAGACCGATTCCGCGGAACCGCGGGTCGCGGCGGTGCCCGAGACGGTCAAGAAGTTCCTGGCGCTCGGCGCCGACGTGACCGTCCAGTCGGGCGCCGGGCTGAGGGCCGGCATGCCGGATTCCGAGTACGAGGCGGTCGGGGCCTCGGTCGCAGGCTCGGCCGAACAGGCCGCCCGCGACGCCGACCTGATCCTCAAGGTCCGCCGCCCCGGCGCCGACGAGCTCAAGCTCCTCAAGCGGGGCGCCGTGGTCGTCGCGATCATGGACCCCTACGGCCACGAGGCCGAGCTGCAGGCGATGGCCGAGGCGGGCGTCGACGGCTTCGCCATGGAGCTGATGCCGCGCATCACCCGCGCGCAGGTGATGGACGTGCTCTCGAGCCAAGCCAACCTCGCCGGCTACCGCGCCGTGGTCGACGGCGCCTCCGAGTACGGCCGCGCCATGCCGATGATGATGACGGCGGCCGGCACCGTGCCTGCCGCCCGCGTGTTCGTGATGGGCGTCGGCGTCGCCGGCCTGCAGGCCATCGCCACCGCCCGCCGCATGGGCGCGGTCGTCACCGCCACCGACGTGCGCCCGGCGACCAAGGAGCAGGTCGAGTCGCTCGGCGCGAAGTTCGTCGCCGTCGAGGACGACGAGTTCAAGCAGGCCGAGACCAAGGGCGGCTACGCCAAGGAGATGTCGGCCGAGTACCAGAAGAAGCAGGCCGACCTCGTCGCGACCCACATCGCCAAGCAGGACATCGTCATCACCACGGCGCTGATCCCCGGCCGCCCCGCGCCCAAGCTGGTCTCGGCGGCGATGGTCGCCTCGATGAAGCCCGGCTCGGTGCTCGTGGACCTCGCGGTGGAGCGCGGCGGCAACGTCGAGGGCGCCAAGCCCGGCGAGGTCGTCGTCAACGACCGCGGCGTGAAGATCGTCGGCCACCTCAACGTCGCCGGCCGGCTCGCGGCCAGCGCCTCGGCGCTCTATGCGCGCAACCTCTACGCCTTCGTCGAGACCCTGGTCGACAAGGAGTCGAAGGCGCTGGCGATCAAGTGGGACGACGAGCTCGTCAAGGCCACCAACCTGACCCACGACGGCTCCGTGGTGCACCCGTCCTTCCAGCCGAAGGCCGACGCGGCGGTCGCCGACCGCCCGAAGGACTCGCCGCAATCCGAGCCGGCCTCGGTCGGGCTGTCGAAGACCGGGGTGTCGGCGTCACCCAGCACTCAGCCAACGGGCGCGGCGTAGGCCGGTCGCGAGGAGCATAACGATGGCCAACATCCCCCCCGATCAGGCGGTCGACCAGACCCGCGTCCTCGCCGACACCGCGCGCTCGGCCGCGGCCGCCGCGCGCAATGCCGCCGACCAGGCGCAGGCGATCGCCGACGGCGTCGGCCACGGCCTCAGCGCCGTGACCCACGGCGCCGTCGACGCCACCGTGTTCCAGCTCGCGATCTTCGTGCTCGCGATCTTCGTCGGCTACTACGTGGTGTGGTCGGTGACCCCGGCGCTGCACACCCCGCTGATGTCGGTCACCAACGCGATCTCGTCCGTCATCATCGTCGGCGCGATCCTCGCCGCCGGCGTGCCGCTGATCGAGAAGGGCACCGGCTGGGCCCGCGCCTTCGGGTTCATCGGCATCGTGCTGGCCAGCGTGAACATCTTCGGCGGCTTCCTGGTCACCCAGCGCATGCTCGCCATGTACAAGAAGAAGGCCTGAGACATGTCCCAGAACGTCTCCGCCCTTCTCTACATCGTCTCGGGCGTCTTGTTCATCATGGCGCTGCGGGGGCTTTCGCACCCGACAACGTCGCGGCAGGGCAACCTCTACGGCATGGTCGGCATGGCGCTGGCCGTACTCACCACCCTGGTCGGCCATCCGCCGGCCGGCGCGGGCGCCTGGCTCCTCGTCTTCCTCGGGCTCGCCATCGGCGGCGGCGCGGGTGCGGTCATCGCCAAGCGCGTGCCGATGACGGCGATGCCGCAGCTCGTCGCCGCCTTCCACTCGCTCGTCGGCCTCGCCGCCGTGGCGGGTGCGGCCGCGACGCTCTACGCGCCGCAGGCCGTGGGCATCCTCGAGAACGGCCACATCCACAAGGAGTCGCTGTTCGAGATGGCGCTCGGCGCGGCGATCGGCGCGATCACCTTCACCGGTTCGGTCATCGCCTTCGCCAAGCTCGACGGCCGGATGTCCGGCAAGCCGATCATGCTGCCGAGCCGGCACCTCATCAACATCGGCCTCGCGGTGGCGCTGGTCGTGCTGATCGCGGTGTTCATCGGCGGCGAGAGCAAGGTCGTCTTCTGGCTGATCGTGCTGCTGTCCTTCGCCCTCGGCGGCCTGCTCATCATCCCGATCGGCGGCGCGGACATGCCCGTCGTCGTCTCGATGCTGAACTCCTACTCGGGCTGGGCCGCCGCCGGCATCGGCTTCACGCTGGGCAACCTCGCGCTGATCATCACCGGCGCGCTGGTCGGCTCGTCGGGCGCGATCCTGTCCTACATCATGTGCCACGCGATGAACCGCTCGTTCATCTCGGTCATCCTCGGCGGCTTCGGCGGCGACGCCGCGGCGGGTGCCGGCGGCGGCGAGGTCGAGACCCGGCCGGTCAAGCAGGGCTCGGCGGACGACGCGGCCTACATCATGAAGAACGCCGAGCGGGTCATCATCGTGCCGGGCTACGGCATGGCGGTGGCGCAGGCGCAGCATTCGCTGCGCGAGATGGCCGACCTGCTCAAGAAGGAGGGCGTCGACGTGAAGTACGCCATCCACCCCGTCGCCGGCCGCATGCCCGGCCACATGAACGTGCTGCTCGCCGAAGCCAACGTGCCCTACGACGAGGTGTTCGAGCTGGAGGACATCAACGGCGAGTTCCCGCAGGCCGACGTGGCCTTCGTGATCGGCGCCAACGACGTCACCAACCCGGCCGCCAAGACCGACAAGGCCTCGCCGATCTACGGCATGCCGATCCTCGACGTGGAGCGGGCCAAGACCGTGCTGTTCATCAAGCGCGGCATGGGCTCGGGCTACGCCGGCGTCGAGAACGAGGTGTTCTTCCGCGACAACACGATGATGCTGTTCGGCGACGCCAAGAAGGTCGTCGACCAGATCCTCAAGAACCTCTGACCGGACGTCCTTCGATCCGGGATGCGGCGGACGGGGCGGGCAGCGATGCCCGCCCTTCTGCGTTCCGGGCGCTCGGGCTCGGGGTGCGCCCCGACGATGACTTGTGTCGAGCGGGGTCCTACAACCGCAACGCCGACCGCCGATCCGGTGCGACGGTTCTCCAACCCGGGGCTGGCATGTCGCCCGAGACCTCCGATCCCGAGCGCCTCGCCGAGTTGGAGGCGCTCGCCATCCTCGACACGGCCCCGGAGGAGGCCTTCGACGACGCGGTCCAGATCGCGCGCGCGCTCTGCGCCGCCCCCGTCGCCCTGGTGAGCCTCGTCGCCGCCGACCGGCAATGGTTCAAGGCCCGCGCCGGCTTCCTGTTCTGCGAGACCGAACTCAACGCCTCCATCTGCCGGCACGCGCTGGGCGAGCCGGACCTGCTCGTCATCCCCGACCTGACGCAGGACCCGCGCACCCGCGAGAACCCGCTCGTCACCGGCCCGCCGGGGATCCGGTTCTATGCCGGCGCGCCCCTGCGCACGTCGAGCGGCCGGGCGCTGGGCAGCCTCTGCGTCATCGACACCGTGCCCCGGCCCGGGGGCCTGAACGAGGATCAGGCTGACGCGCTTCGGCGGCTGGCCCGGCAGATCATGATCCTGATGCGCGAGCGGCGCCAGCTGGTCCGCCTGCAGGTCGAGGAGCGCCTGACCCGCGCCGCCTCGATCCGCCGGGCGGCCTTGATCGAGCTCGGCGACCACCTGCGCGACGTCACCTGCGTCGCCGCCATGACCGCCAAGGCCGCCGAGATCGTCGGCCGGACGCTCGATGCCAGCCGGGCCGGCTACGGCGAGATCGACGCGAGCGGGGTGCACGTCACGATCCTCCAGGACTGGACCGCGGCGGGGGTGGAAAGTCTCGCCGGCACGCACCGCTTCGCCGATTTCGGCCGCCTCGGCGCCTCGATCGAGCGCGGCGACGCCCTCGTCGTCGGCGCGGTCGCAGAGGACCCGCGGACCGCGCCGTTCGCAGCGCCGTTCATGGCGCAGGCCATCGGCGCCATGCTCGACGTGCCGGTGCGCGAGCGCGGACGGACGGTCGGGCTGTTCTTCGTCCACGCCGCCGCGCCGCGCGACTGGCTGCCGGAGGAGGTCGCCTTCGCCCGCAACGTCGCGGACCGGGTCCAGGTCGGGATCGGCCGCCTGCGGGCCGAGGAGCAGCAGGCGGTGCTCAATCGCGAGCTGAGCCACCGGATGAAGAACACCCTGGCGATGGTGCAGGCCATCGCCATGCAGACCATGCGCAACGCCACCGACCTGGAGGCGGCCCGCGACGCCCTCGCCAACCGGCTGATCGCGCTGGGCAAGGCGCACGACATCCTGCTCGACGGCACCCGCGAGAGCGCGAGCCTCGAAAAGGTCGTCCAAGGCGCGCTGACGATTCACGACGACGCGCAGGCGGGCCGCCTGCGGCTGTTCGGCCCGCACGTTCAGGTCGGCTCCAAGGCCGCGCTGTCGCTGTCGCTGATGATCCACGAGCTCGCGACGAACGCCGCCAAGTACGGCGCGCTGTCGACGCCCGCGGGCTTCATCGTGGTGGATTGGTCGATCGATGCCGCCGGCCGCGAGCCTATGGTCCGGCTGCGCTGGGCCGAGAGCGGCGGGCCGCCGGTCGCGACGCCGACGCGGCTCGGGTTCGGCAGCCGCCTGATCGAGCGGGGCTTGGCCGGGGCGATCGGCGGCGAGGTCCGGCTGACCTACCCGCCGGACGGCGTGCTCTGCGAGTTGGACGTGCCGCTCTCCGGGATGGAAGCCGACGAGTAGCGACCGCGACCCACATGCGGGCCGGGATTTGGCCGCCGTTGCGGTCTATGGTGGCCCCCGTGTCAGCCCTTCCTCACCTCTCGGCCCAGCCCGAGGCGCCCCGCGCCTTCCTCGGCGTCACCCGGTCCGTCCTCGGGCGGCCATGGCGGGAACGCTGCGCCGACCCGGCGGCGCAGGCCTACGCCGCGACCATGGTCCAGGCCCACGGCTTGCCGGAGCTGCTCGCCCGCGTGCTCGCCGGGCGCGGCGTCCGGCCGGACGGGTCGGAGGCCTACCTGCGCCCGCGCCTGCGCGACCTGATGCCGGACCCCGCCTGCCTCGTCGACATGGGGCCGGCGACCGAGCGCCTCGCGCGGGCGGTGCGCCGGGGCGAGAGCGTCGCGGTGTTCGGCGACTACGACGTCGACGGCGCCGCAAGCGCGGCCCTGCTGGCGGGATACCTGCGCCGGCTCGGCGTGCCGACCCGCATCCACATCCCCGACCGGATCACCGAGGGCTACGGGCCGAACGCGGCCGCGATCGCCGCGCTCGCCGGCGAGGGGGCGACGCTCCTCGTCTGCGTCGATTGCGGCACCAGCGGGCATGGTCCTCTGGCGGAAGCGGCCCGGCTCGGCCTCGACGTGATCGTCCTCGACCATCACGGTGCCCCCGAGCTGCTGCCGCCGGTCTGCGCCCTGGTGAACCCGAACCGCCTCGACGACCTTTCCGGTCTCGGCCACCTCTGCGCCGCGGGCGTCGTGTTCCTCACCCTGGTGGCCCTCGCCCGCACGCTTCGGGCGGAGGGGTATTTCGGGTCCCATCCCGAGCCGCCGCTCACCGATGCCCTCGACCTCGTGGCTTTGGCCACCGTCGCCGACGTGGTGCCGCTGACGGGCCTCAACCGCGCCTTCGTGGTCCAGGGGCTGACCGTGATGCGCGCCCGCGGCCGCCATGGGCTCGCCGCGCTCCTCGATGCCGCCGCCCTCGACGGGCCGCCGGAGGCGTGGCACCTCGGCTACCTGCTCGGCCCTCGCATCAACGCCGGCGGGCGCATCGGCGATGCGGGCCTGGGCGCGCGCCTGCTCACCACCGACGACCCGGCCGAAGCCGCCCGCATCGCGGTGGAGCTCGACCGCCTGAACCGCGAGCGCCAGGCGATCGAGGCTCAGGCGGTGGCGGAAGCCGAAGCGGAGATGGACCACGCCCTCGCCCTCGACCCCGATCGCCCGGTGCTGGTCGCAGGCAGCGCGGAGTGGCATCCGGGCATCGTCGGGCTGATCGCGGCGCGCCTCAAGGAGCGCTTCGGCCGACCGGCCTTCGCCTTCGCCCTCCGGCCGGACGGGTCGGCCACCGGCTCGGGCCGCTCGATCGCCGGCGCCGACCTCGGCCACGCGGTCCGCGCCGCCGTCGAAGCCGGCCTGGCGACGAAGGGCGGCGGCCACGCCATGGCCGCGGGCGTGACGCTGGCCGGCCCCGACCTGACGCGCTTCGCCGCCTTCCTCGCCGCGGACCTGGCGGAGGCCGTGGCCGAGGCGCGGGCGGTCGAGGCTTTGCTCCTCGACGGCACGGTCAGCGCCGGCGGCGCCACCGCCGAGACCGTCCGCCTGATCCAGCGCGCCGGCCCGTTCGGGCAGGGCGCGCCGGAGCCGGTCTTCGCCCTGCCGCGCCATCGCATCGTCGACGCCGGCCTCGTCGGCCACGGCCATGTCCGCGCGCGCCTGCGCAGCCGCGACGGACAGGCGGTCGGCGCGATCAGCTTCCGGAGCGCGCAAGGCCCGCTCGGACAGGCGATCCTCGCGGGAATCGGCTCCGAGTTCCACGTCGCCGGCACGCTGGCCTGCGACCGCTGGCGCGGGGCCGAGCGGGCGCAGGTCCGCATCTGCGATCTCAGCCCCGCGACTTGAGCCTCGCCGCGGAGCCGGCCTCGGCCCCGGCGCTCTCGCTACATCGTTAACGCGGCGTGGAGGCGCCGCGCCGTAAGCTCTCCGCATGCGCCTCCTCCTCTCCGCCACCCTCCTCCTCGCCGCGGCGCCGGCCTGCGCCGGCGGGGCCGAGGAGTTCTTCCTCGGCCGCCCGCCCTCGGTCGGCGTGGTGCAGGGCGGCGCCTTCGGCGTCGGCGGCGCGGACTACCTCGACGAGTCGCGCGCCCGCCGCCCGGTCTCGGCCCCGCGCCCCGTGCGGACCGCCCACCGCGTGGTCCACGTCCAGCGCGTGCGCCCGGTAGACCCGACCGCGATCGTCGCGCGGCCCTACTTCAAGCCGTGAGGCACCTGAGCGTTTTAATCCGCCCTGCCGCGTGCGGTGCGTCACGCCGCCAGAGGAATGGGCAAGCTATATAAGGTTCATGCAAGACGAATCGACGCCGAACCGGCGGACAGTCTTGTAAGAAGGAGCCTTATATCCACATGAAGACCCGTTCCGTTGCCGTAGTTGCTGTTCTGATCCTCGGCGTTGCTGTGCCCGCCTCGTCCGCGATGGCGTTCCGCTCTGAGGCGCCCGCCGCCCGCGTCGCCCCGCCCTCGCCCTACGACGACCTGACCACCGGTTCGCTCGGGTTCGACGCCGTGCCGGCGCCGCGCAGCGCCTGGTGCGCCCCGAGCTCGGCGAGCGAGGGCAACGCCAACCAGCAGACCCGCCCGGTGATGCAGTACGGCCAGACCAGCGGCGGACCCCGCTGCTGAGCGCGAAGCGGAACGGAATCACGTCCATGAAGCTGTTCAGCTACGCGATGATCGGCGCCTTCGTCTGCGGCCTCGTCCTCACCGCCGTCGGCTCCGTCAACGTCCTGATGTCCCTCTGACGCCGATGTCGGTGGGGCGCCGTTTCCACGCGGCGCGCGACCGGGTGTGACGCGCGATCTCCCTCCCTTGCAGAGGGGGGAGGGCATCGCAGGTGGCGAATTTCTCTTCGACCCCACTGGCAGCACCGGGAGGACGGCGGCGAGCCGATCGTCACTGGTGTCGACTCGCCTCTCGCGTGCTGCGTGAATACGGTGGTCCGCGCCAGAGTAAGGTCGGTGCTTCGTCCGAACACCCCGGGGCGGCACATCCAGGCTGGACATCTCTTAGGCGCCGGATTGGAATGTCCCCCTGTCCAAACGATGCCACGGGAGCCGAGGATGTCCGATCCGATCGTGATCGCCGGGGCGGCGCGCACGCCGATGGGGGCGTTCCAGGGTGAGCTCGCCCGCGTCGCGGCTCCGGAGCTCGGCGCGGCGGCGATCCGCGCGGCGGTGGCGCGAGCCGGGCTCTCCGGCGACGGCGTATCCGAGGTGGTGATGGGCTGCGTCCTGCCGGCCGGCCTTGGCCAGGCGCCGGCGCGGCAGGCGGCGCTCGGCGCGGGCCTGTCCGACGCGACACCCTGCGCCACCCTGAACAAGGTCTGCGGGTCGGGCATGAAGGCGCTGATGCTCGGCCACGACATGATCGCGGCGGGCTCGGCCGAGACCGTGGTCGCGGGCGGCATGGAGTCGATGTCGAACGCGCCCTACCTCCTCGACAAGGCGCGGGCCGGCCAGCGCCTCGGCCACGGGCGCATGATCGACCACATGTTCCTCGACGGGCTGGAGGACGCCTACGACCGCGGCCGGCTGATGGGCACCTTCGCCGAGGACACTGCGCAGCACTACCAGTTCACCCGGGAGGCGCAGGACGCCTACGCCCTCGAGTCGCTGGCCCGCGCCAAGCGCGCGACGGCCGACGGGGCCTTCGCCGACGAGATCGTCGCCGTCGGCGAGGTCACGAGCGACGAGGGCCCGCGCAAGGCCCGGCCCGAGAAGATCCCGACCCTGAAGCCCGCCTTCCGCCCCGACGGCACGGTGACGGCGGCCAACGCCTCGTCGATCTCCGACGGCGCGGCGGCCCTGGTGCTGATGCGCCGGTCGCAGGCGGAGCGCGGCGGCGTCGCGCCCCTCGGGATCGTGCGCGGCCACGCGAGCCACGCGGCCGCCCCGGCCTGGTTCTCGACCGCGCCGATCGGCGCCATCCGCAAGCTCCTGGACAAGGTCGGCTGGCAGGCCGGCGAGGTCGACCTCTACGAGATCAACGAGGCCTTCGCCGTGGTGGCGATGGCCGCGATGCGCGACCTCGACCTGGCGCCCGACCGCGTCAACGTCCACGGCGGCGCCTGCGCGCTCGGCCACCCGATCGGCGCCTCGGGCGCCCGCATCGTCGTCACGCTGCTCGCCGCGCTCGCCCGCACCGGCGGACGGCGGGGGATCGCCGCGCTCTGCATCGGCGGCGGCGAGGCGACGGCGATCGCGTTGGAGCGGATGTCCTGAGGGTTGCACGGACGTTCGACGGGTGGAACGCATTTCCCCTCTCCCCGCGAGCGGGGAGAGGCCCGCACGGACCTCGTCGTCCGTGCGGGAAGCGGAGGCGAAGCCGCAGCGGCGGTGAGGGGGGCGGAGCCGGACGAGCCTCTTCCGGGTCGGCCCCCTCACCCTCGGCTGCCGCCTCGCTTTGCCGACGACGAGGTCGTCAAAGCCCTCTCCCCGCAGGCGGGGCGAGGGGATGCGTGGTCTCGATCAGAGCCAGGCGTCGATGCGGACGGGTGCGGAACCCGGCGAACGGATCGCAGGCTGACGTTCCAAGCCTTCAGGCCGCCACGCCGGTCCCGATCGGGCAGGCCACGCCGGTTCCGCCCAGGCCGCAATAGCCCGCCGGGTTCTTGGCGAGGTACTGCTGGTGATAGCCTTCCGCGAAGTAGAAGGTCTGGCCGGAGACGATCTCGGTGGTGATGTCCGGGAAGCCCCGGGCCTTCAGCGCCGCGGCGTAGGCCGAGCGGACGGCCTTGGCCGTCGCCTCCTGCGCGGGATCGGTGAGGTAGATGCCGGAACGGTACTGCGTGCCGACGTCGTTGCCCTGGCGGTAGCCCTGCGTCGGGTCGTGGCTCTCGAAGAAGGTCTTGAGCACGGCGTCCAGCGGCAGCACCATCGGGTCGAAGGCCACCAGCACGACCTCGTTGTGCCCGGTGCGGCCGGAGCACACCTCCTCGTAGGTCGGGTTCGGGGTGAAGCCGCCTTGGTAGCCTACCGCCGTGACGAACACGCCCTCGGGCAGCTGCCAGAACTTGCGCTCGGCGCCCCAGAAGCAGCCGAAGCCGAGGCCGATCGTCTCGATGCCCGGCGGATACGGGCCCTTCAGCGGGTTGCCGCTGACGAAGTGGGTCTCGGCGGTCGGCAGCGGATCGGGGCGGCCGGGCAGGGCGTCGGCCGGGCTCGGCATCTCGGCCTTCTTGCGGAACAGGTGCAGCATCGGGCGTCCTTCGGGCAGGGTCGGATGATGCCCGTATATGGGGTCGCCTGCCCGGTTCATGAAGCGGACGCCGTCAGGAGCGCGTGAGGAACCCGATCGGTTCGCGCGCCGGCTGGCCGAGCCAGAGCAGCACCGCGCCGAGGCCGAGACCGAGCAGCGAGGCCGGCGCCAGCGTCAGCGGCAGCACCGCGAGGTTCCACAGCCACGGGGCGACGCCCTCGACCGCACCCTGAAGCGCGTTCGCCTTGTCCTTAGACAGGGTGAACAGCAGCTCGCTCAGCGGTGTGATCCGCAGGCCGTTGTTCGCGACCGAGCGCGCCCCGTCGTAGACCAGGGCGACGAAGCCGCCGGCCAGCAGCACGAAGCCGAGGAAGCGCAGGAGAAAACGGAACATCGCGGGGTCTCGGGAGCACGCTTGTCGGCCGGTCCTGAGGGGGTTACGAGCCCCGCCCGCGCCGCGCAAGCGGTTGCCGCGCCCGCGCCCGCCGTGCCACAGGGGCGATCCCGGCGACAGGAACCGACCTTCCGTGAGCATAAGCCTACAGGCCCCGGCGCCGGCCCTCGTGATCTTCGATTGCGACGGCGTTCTGGTCGACAGCGAGCCCCTGAGCCTCGCCTGCCTCACCGCCGGGCTCAACCGCATCGGCGTCGCCATCGACGTCGAGACCGTGCGGGCGCGCTTCGCCGGCACCTCCATGACCTCGATCATGGGCCACGTCGAACGCGACTACGGCGTGACGGCTCCCGAGGGCTTCGTCGCGGCGGTGAAGGCCGAGACCCTGGCGATCTTCGACGCGGAGCTACAGGCCATGGCCGGGATCGCCGACGCCGTCGCGGCCCTGTCGCTGCCGACCTGCGTCGCCTCGAGCAGCGATCCCGTGCGGCTGCGCCACTCGCTCGGCCTCACCGGCCTGCTGCCGCTGTTCGAGGGGCGGATCTACTCGGCTGTCGAGGTCGCCCGCGGAAAGCCGTTCCCCGACCTGTTCCTGCACGCCGCCGCGCGGATGGGGTTCTCCCCCGACGCCTGCCTGGTCATCGAGGACAGCGTGCCCGGCGTCACCGCAGCGCGGGCCGCCGGGATGCGGGTGCTGGGCTTCGCCGGCGGCGGCCATTGGGGCCACGACCGCGACGGCGCCGACCTGCTGGCGGCCGGCGCCGCCCGGGTCTACCGCGACCACCGCGACCTCTCCGCGCTCCTGGCCGCGCTTCCGGCCGAGACCCTTGCTGCGACCTCCGCGCAGGCCTGAGGCAGGATCGGGCTGCCGGTGCGGGCGGCGACGCGCGTTTTTTGCCCGAAACCTTCGGAAAAACGGAAACGGCTTCCTTTGACGCGGAGGCCTGCAATGTCCATCTTAGTCAGGCAGGGCGATGCCAAGCATCGCCGGCCGCGGTGATTTGAAGAGCCTCGCTTGCGCCGCGTCATCAAACGCTAAAGCACTGCCGGACAACGCCGTCCGGCGGTCCTTCATCGTCAGGAGGGCTTTTTCGTGATCCGATACGCTTCGAAGTCCGCTCTCCCCCTGCAGGGTGCGATGCCCCGCCGTCGCTGTCGCGGCTGACGCACGCGCCGACGGACGATCCGACCGCCCTGCAACGCCGGCCCACGAACGGCCCCGGGAGAATTCCATGCCTCAGCTTCATCCGGCCGCGCAGGCCGCGCCGCCGCACGATCTTTTCGCCGACCATTTGGCCCAACGCGCCCGCAACCGCCTGCACGCGGAGCCGCCGCCGACCCGGATCATCGAAGTCGGCGAGATCGCCGCCGGCATCGCCGTACCTGAGCCCGGCGGCGTGCGCTTCTTCTCCTCGGCCCGTGCCTTCGACGACCTCGACGGCACGGTCTTCCGCAGCACCGAGCAGGCAGCCCGCGCCGCCCGCGAGCGCTTCCGGGCCCGCACCACGCGGACGGCGGCGGGGTTAGGGCAGGGCGGCGGGAGGCTGGCCGCCGTCTAAGGGACCGGGTTTTTTCACCCCCGAAGACACGCGATCCTTGAGGTTGCCGCGCACCCCTCACCCCGCACGCGGGGAGAGAGATCTTCCGACGTCTTCGTCGGCGAAGCGATGCGGCAGCCGGCGGTGAGGGGGAATCGACAGACGAGCCTCCTTCGTCGACTCCCCCTCACCGCCGCTTCGGCTTCGCCTCCGCTTCCTGCAGGCACGACGAGGTGCCTGCAGGCCTCTCCCCGCCCGCGGGGAGAGGGGGGCCGCACCCGACGCACCGGGATCAGGCAGGCATGACGGCACGGGCGCCGGCAAGCCGGGTCCCGCTCCTACTTGCACTCCTCGCGCGTGCGCTTCATCGCCTCGCCGAAGCCGGCCAGCGCGTACTCGTCGCTGGTCGGCTTGCCGCGCATCGAGACGGTCTTGACCAGGAGCTTGGGCACCCGGCCGCTCATCTCGGTGACGACGCGGGTTTCCTCGGAAGGGTTCTGCAGCCAGGCGTTGCCGTCCTTGACCACGAGCCCGTAGCGGGCGCTGCCCAGGGTGATCGCCGGGTCGGTGGGGGCGGCTGCCGCACCGGGCTTGGCCTGCGCCGCGGCGGGCTTGGAGGGAAAGCCCAGCATCACCGCGATCTCGTTCTGGACGTTCTCGCCCTTGCGCACGGTGACGAAGAGGTAGGCGGTGTCGCGCTTGAGAGTGGCGGGCGAGCGGGTCTGCGGCTGCGCGATCGCATAGCACAGGCGGGTCCTTCCCTGGCCGCTGGCGAACACGTTCCAATCGCCGAAGATCGCCACCGGCGTCGCCTGCTGCATGCCGGGCGGCGTCGGCGCAGCCTTGCCCGGCGTCGCCTTGGCCGTCCGATCGCGGCCGCCTCGACGGCGGCGGCTCGGCGTGGCTGCCTCGGGGGCTTCGGCCTCCTGCGCGGAGGCGGAGGCGATCCCGAGGGTCCGGCCACCGCCGGCAGGCAGGAGGGCCGCCAGCGCGAGGGCGCCGAACGGAAGCAGGCAAAGGGCAAATCGCATCATCACGTCCCGGTCAGCGTGTCGGCGCGGCCCGCACGCCGAAGCCTCGGCCGGTGCGAAGCCGGCACCGGCCTCAGGAAGTCATGAAGCTTGGGCGACGGTTGGGCAAGATGGCGGCGACCTGCATGCCGGCGACCTGCATGCCGGCGACCTGCCGCCGTCAGCCGGCGTGGATCTCGGTGGCGGCGTTCTGGGCCGCCATCGCCGCCACCGGCAGAGCCGGAACCTCGTCGAGGTCGATCCGCACCGGGGGGGGCGGCGCAGTCGGGGCAGGCGCGGGTTTGGGCTGCGGATCGTTGTAGGGCGTGTTGTAGCCCTTGCGCACGGCGGCCCAGTAGGCGTCGCGCGACAGGCCGGAGCCGACGAGCGCCGCATCGATCATCGCGGTGGCGGTGGCGGCGAGCGCCGGAGTCTCCTCCGGCTTCGTCCAACTCTCGACGGGCATGCTGCGGTCTCCGATGCGCTCGCGCCGGTGTAGCAGAGCTTACCTAGCTGGACCGTGAACGCACGAACCCGGCTTTCGGTTGCTCTGCACCATTTTCAGGCAACCGGCTCCGCGAGCCGTGCGAGCCAGCCCTCGGCCTGCGCGCGGACGTTGGCCGGCGCGGTGCCGCCGAAGCTGACCCGGCTCGCCACCGAGTTCTCGACGCCCAGCACCGCGTAGACGGCTTGCGTGATCCGCGGCTCGGCCTCCTGCATCTCGGGCAGCGACAGCGCCTCCAGCCCGACGCCCTTGCCCGAGGCGACGCCGACGAGGCGGCCGGTGACGTGGTGCGCCTGCCGGAACGGCAGGCCGAGCTCCCGCACCAGCCAGTCGGCGAGGTCCGTCGCGGTGCTGTAGCCGGAGCCGGCGGCGCGGGCGAGCACGCCCGCGTTCGGCTCGAGGTCGCGGACCATGCCGGTCATCGCGGCAAGGCACAGCGACAGCGCCTGCAGCGCGTCGAAGGTGCCTTCTTTGTCCTCCTGCATGTCCTTCGAATAGGCCAGCGGCAGGCCCTTCATCACGGTGAGCAAGCCCATCAGGGCGCCGACGATGCGCCCGCTCTTGGCCCGCACCAGCTCCGCCGCGTCGGGGTTGCGCTTCTGCGGCATGATCGAGGAGCCGGTGGTATAGCCGTCCGACAGCCTGACGAAGTCGAACTGCGCCGAGGTCCACACCACCAGCTCCTCGGCGAAGCGCGACAGGTGGATCGCGCAGATCGAGGCGGCCGAGAGCGATTCCAGGGCGAAGTCGCGGTCGGCGACGGAGTCGAGCGAGTTCGCCGTCGGGCGGTCGAAGCCCAGCGCCGCGGCCGTGGCGTGCCGGTCGATCGGGAACGAGGTGCCGGCGAGGGCGGCGGCCCCCAGCGGGCACTCGTTGAGCCGGGCGCGCGCGTCGCGGAAGCGGCCGCGGTCGCGCGCCAGCATCTCGACGTAGGCGAGGCAATGGTGCCCGAAGGTGACCGGCTGGGCCGATTGCAGGTGGGTGAATCCCGGCATCACGGTGCCGGCATGCGCCAACGCCTTCTCGGCCAGCGCCTGCTGCAGCCCGGCGGCCTGCGCGTCGAGGTTGTCGAGGGTGTCGCGCACCCACAGCTTCATATCGGTGGCGACCTGGTCGTTGCGCGAGCGCGCGGTGTGCAGGCGCCCGGCCGACGGGCCGACGATCTCGGTGAGCCGGCTCTCCACCGACATGTGGATGTCCTCGAGCTCACGCCGGAACACGAAGGTGCCGGCCTCGATCTCGGACTGGACCGCCTTGAGTCCGTCTTGAATGGCCGCCACATCGTCGGCCGGCAGGATGCCTTGGGCGCCCAGCATCGCGACGTGCGCCAGCGAGCCGCGGATGTCCTGGGGCGCGAGGCGCTTGTCGAATCCGATGGAGGCGTTGATCTCCTCCATGATCTCGGCGGGGCCGCTCGCGAAGCGTCCGCCCCACATCCGGTTGCTCATGGTCTTCCCGATCCTTCCGCTCGCGCAAGAGCGTTTCGTGTGGTGGCATTTCCTTGACGCGAGCCGGCATCCACCGCGCTCGAAATGCTCTTAGGGACGCAACGATGATGCCTGGACGATTGATGGGCGCCGCGGTCGGCGCCGGCCTCGTCACCGCGTTGGCCGCCGGCCTCGCCCTATACGGGACCGGTGCGGGGCCGGGCAACGCCCCGGCGCCCTGCGCCGCCTCGGCCGCCGCCGTGGCGCGGGTCGACGCCGCCGCCCGCGGCGACGTGGCGGCGATGCAGGCGCCCGAGAAGGCGCGACAGGCGCCGGACATCGCGTTCAAGGGCCCGGGCAAGGAGGTGGGGGGCGAAGGAGCCCAGGCGGACGTGCGGCTTTCGGACTTCCGCGGCCGTCTCGTCCTCGTGAACCTGTGGGCGACGTGGTGCGCGCCGTGCAAGGCCGAGATGCCGGCCCTCGACCGGCTCGAGGCCGCCCTCGGGGGCAAGGACTTCGCCGTCGTCGCGATCAACCTCGATACGCGCAACCTCGACAAGCCGCCGGTCTGGATGCGGGACAACGGCATCGCGCGCCTGGCCTACTATGCCGACCCGGGCGGGCGCGTCCTGCCGGCGGTGCAGCGCGACACCGGCTCGCCCGGCCTGCCGACGACGCTGCTCGTCGACCCCGCCGGCTGCACGATCGGAGTGATGAAGGGGCCGGCCGAATGGTCGAGCCCGGACGGGCTGGCGCTGATCCGCGCCGCGCTCGGCCGCACGTCATGAACCGGTCCACGCCCTGAACCCGGCGGCATGTTCTGCACACGGCGGCATGTCCGGAACCTGGCGTCACGTCCCGAACCGGTCGAGGAACCGGTGACCACGTTCGCAGGCACCGATGTCCACGCGCCCTGCCGACGTCCATAACACCTTGGAACGAGACGCGAAGTCCGGGTCCGGCAGACGAATCGCAGCGATGTCCGATTGCCTGACGCGTAAGTCTGCGGCATAGCCTGGCTATAGCCGAGGTTGGGCCATGATCTTCGTCACGGATGCCGTAGGAAAGATGGTCTATCTCAGTCAGGAATGGACGGTTCTGACTGGTCAACAGCTTGAAGACGTCTCCCAACGTGGCTGGAGCAAGGTCATCCATCCGGACGACCTCGCGATCGTGGGCACCGTGGTGGCCGAGGCGACCGTCGCGCGGAGCGAGTTCACCGTGCGCTACCGCCTGCTCTCGCCGGACGGGCGGGCGATCTGGGTCGCGGCCGGCGCGGTGCCGTCCTTCGGGCCGCCGGAGCGGACCTTCCTCGGATTCCTCGGCTCGATCAGCCTGCTCGCGGCCCCCCCGCCGAAGGGCACCGCGAGCGGTGCGCTCGGTCGCTTCAGCCGTCCGTCGCCGGTGGCGGAATCCGAGCCGCGCTCGGTCCTGGAGCTGGTCGCCGACCACCTGATCACGGCGCACGCGCTGATCATGCAGGACGGCGGCACCTGCGCCTTGGCGGCGGTCGAGGTCGCGCTGCACGAGATCGGGCGCGAGCTCGCACGCGTATCCGAGACCGCGCAGGACGGCTCGAACCTGCACTGAGCGTTTATCGCCCGCGGCGGATGCCGGTGCGCGTCAGGAAAATGGTCTTGTCCGCGCCGCGGTCTCCTTACGCCTCCGTGTCGGCGTCGAGGTCGCGCCCGCGGGTCTCGTGCATCATCCAGGCGGCGATCGTGCCGAGCACGCTGAAGCCGACGAGGTAGTAGGCGGGCGCCAGCGGGTCGCTGGTGATCGCAATCAGCTTGTTGACGACGTAGTTCGTGCTGCCGCCGAAGATCGACACCGAGAAGGCGTAGACGATCGACAGCCCGGCGCTGCGCACCGCCCGCGGCAGCGATTCGGGGATCGCGACGATGATTGCCGCCGCGTTGATCGAGGACAGGGCCGACATCAGGAACGTCACCGCGTAGACCGAGGCCGCGGTCGGCGACTGCGCCAGCCACCAGAAGGTGGGCACGGCCAGCACCACGATCGCGGCGCGGGGCCAGACCAGCACCGGCCGCCGGCCGAAGCGGTCGGCGAGCCAGCCGCCCAGCAGCGGGAACACCACCGAGGCGAGGCCGAGTGCGATCGGCACCGCGGTCGAGACGGTCTCGGTGAGGCCGAGGGTGGCGCGGGCGTAGACCGGCATGTTGGTGCCGATGGCGTTCGAGACCGTCGAGGCGGCGATGACCACGAAGGTCAGGAGCAGCAGGCGCCCGTGCTCGCGCAGCAGCCGCATCACCACCGCGCCGGTGGAGGCCGCCGCCGCCGGGTCTTCGCCCTCGCCCGCCGTCTCGGGCAGGTGGCTGCGGATGACGAGGCCGACCGGGACGACGCCGACGCCGAGCAGGAACATGATGCGCCAGCCCCACTCCGCCATCGCCGCCTCGCCGAGGAAGAACGTGAGCGCGGTGGCGACGACGCCGGCGAACAGCGCGGCGCAGCCCTGGCTGGCGATCTGCCAGCTCGCCACGAAGCCGCGGTGCTTCGGCGGCGCCGCCTCCAGCAGGTAGGCGGTGGAGGGGCCGACCTCGCCGCCCAGCGCGAGCCCCTGGATCAGCCGCCCGACGATGACGATGACCTGCGCCCAACCCCCCAGCGTCGCGTAAGAGGGCGCCAGCGCCAGCATCAGCATGCCGACCGCCATCAGCGCGATGGTGATGAGCATGGCGGGCTTTCGGCCCGCCCGGTCGGCGAAGGCGCCGATGACGATGCCGCCGATCGGCCGCATCACGTAGCCGATGCCGAACAGGGCGAGCGAGGCGAGCAGGCTGTCGGTGGCGTTGGCGGAGGGGAAGAACGCCGCGCCGATCGGAACGGCGAAGAAAACGTAGAGCGTGAAGTCGTAGAATTCGAGCGCGTTGCCGAGGACCACGGCGCCGACCGCCTTTCGGTGCAGGGCCGGATGCTCCGGTGTCGTCGTTGCGGTCATCGCGCGTCCTTGCGTCATCCGTTCTGGCATAGCCGGCCCGGGCCGGGATCGCCACCGGCGGGGTCGCCCGCGAGGGCGAAGGCGAGCGCGAGGGAGGGTGCGAAGGGTTGCCCGCGGGCGCAAAGCCGGGCACCCCCGGCGCCATGACGAAGCCGCGCCCCCTTTCCGCGATCCGTAACGCGCTCGCCAGCGAGGCGGCCGGAGGCCTCGTGCTGATGGCGGCCGCCGCCTGCGCGCTCGTCGTCGCCAACACCGGCCTCGCCGAGACCTACGCCCACGCGCTGCACGCACCGCTCGGTCCGTTGAGCGTGCAGCACTGGATCAACGACGGCCTGATGGCGGTGTTCTTTCTGCTCGTCGGCCTGGAGATCAAGCGCGAGGCCCTGGACGGCCGCCTGCGGACCTGGCCCGACCGGGCGCTGCCCGGCATCGCGGCGATCGGCGGCATGGCGGTGCCGGCCCTTGTCTACCTCGCCTTCAACGCGGGCACCGGGACGGCGCGGGGCTGGGCGATCCCGGCGGCCACCGACATCGCCTTCGCGCTGGGCGTCCTGGCGCTGCTGGGTAAGCGCGTGCCGGTGTCGCTGAAGATCCTGCTCAGCGCGGTGGCGATCGTCGACGACCTCGGCGCCGTGGTGATTATCGCGCTGGTCTACACCGGCGGCCTCGACCCGACGATGCTCGGCCTCGCCGCCTTGGTGCTGGCGATCCTCGTCGGCCTGAACCGCGCCGGCGTCGCCGCGCTCACGCCCTACCTGTTGCTCGGCCTCGTGCTCTGGGTGCTGGTGCTGCGCTCCGGGGTCCACGCCACGGTGGCCGGCGTGCTCCTGGCGATGACCATCCCGATCCGCCCGAGCCCGGGCCGGCCGGAGGACGCGACCTCGCCGCTGCACCGGCTGGAGCACGCGATCACCCCCTTCGTCGCCTTCGGGATCGTGCCGCTCTTCGGCTTCGCCAACGCCGGGGTGCCCCTGCTCGGCCTGTCCCCGGGGGCGCTCCTCGACCCGGTGACGCTCGGCGTCGCGGGCGGGCTGTTCGTCGGCAAGCAGGTGGGCGTCTTCGCCGCCCTGCGCCTCGCCGTCTCCCTTGGGCTGGCGCACCGGCCCGGCGGGGCGACGTGGCGCCAGGTCTACGGCGTCGCGGTGCTCTGCGGCATCGGCTTCACCATGAGCCTGTTCATCGGCGCGCTCGCCTTCACCGACGCCGCCCACGAGACGGAGGTGAAGCTCGGGGTTCTCGTCGGTTCCCTGCTCTCCGGGCTGGCGGGCGCCGCGATCCTTGGATCTGCCGCCCCGCGGGGCCCGGCGCGGGCCTGAATCCCGGCGGCCGTGAGCCGGCTGCGGAATTCGAAAGAATGGCCTTGCCAGTCCGGCCCGGACGGGTCTAGCCTCTCCTCATGGCGACGCGGCTTCCTCTCCAGAGGCCCCGGCGCCGGATCGAGACGAAGAGGAGGTCTGCCATGCATGCAAGCCCGACCCACGTCCATTCCGCCGACACCGGTGCCGGTGACCAGGACGATCCGCCGAGCGTCCACCGACAGGGATAGAGGTTTTCGGGAGGGTTTTAGGCGCCCGACCCCACGGCCCTGAGCGCCCTGGGACGAACGCCGGACACCAACCCTCGAACCCGGGAACGTGGCCCCTGCCACCGGCCCGTCGGCGAAAGCCGACGGGCTTTTTCGTTGCAGCCATCCGGCCGCTGACGCAGCGCAGCACCAGGCGCGCGGGCCGTCGCAATCGTATCCAAAATTACTTAGGTATCCGCCCCTGGCTGCTCTTGCGCGAGGGTGACGAAGCGGTAACGTCGAGCATCAATACACGAGGAGAGAATCACCGCGGAAGCAGATCGACGGCTCACGAGACGATCAACGCAGCACAGGATGGCCCCCATGCCCGAGACGATTCGCGTCAAGCCCACCCACGACGGCACCTATACGGTCTATCGCGGGTCCACTGCCTTGATCTCAGGCCTCACGCGCCTCCAGGCCGAACGCTACGAGGCCAGCATCGGCGACCGTCGGCTCTCCGGGCTCCTCGCCGCCTCCGCCTGATCCGAGCGTCGGCCCGGCCGCCTCGCGCACCGGGTCGCCCGATCGAAGCGTCAGCCCAGCGTCAGCGGGCCAAGGTCCGTCACGGTCCCGCCCGCTCCGATCCCACGCTGCGTCGCCGACACGACGTGGCGCCCCCCGTTCTCCGAGAACGCGTACAGGATGTAGGCCGCCCGCCGCGCGGCTTCCGAGCCGTGCCCGCCCGCATGCGCGCCGGGCCGGGCCGAGGCGGATGCGCCGCCGACCACCGGGATCGCCCGCCCGTCCGGTCCCGGCAGGTGGGCGACGCTCGCCACGTGGTTGTGCCCGTGCAGGACGAGGTCGGCGCCGACGCGGCCGAGCATCGCGCTGAACAGGGCGGCGTCGCGCAGGTCGCGGCCCGGGCTCGCCCCGCCGGGATGGGGCGGATGATGGATCATCACCACGCGGGCCGGCCGCGACGGGTCTGTCGCCAGCGTCCGCAACAACGATTCGGCCGCCGCGATCTGGCGTGGCCCGAGTCGGCCGGTGGCGACGAACGGCACGGTCGGGATCGCGCTCGACAGTCCGACCAGCGCCAGCGGCCCGCGCCGGCGCAGGTACGGAAACGTGCCGCCTCCGCCGGCGTCGTCCGCGGTCCAGGCGCCGCAGGCCGCGAGCAGCCCTTCGAGCGAGCCGCGCACGTAGGCGTCGTGGTTGCCGGGCACGAAGCTGACCGCCTCCGGCGTGCCGAGCGCCTCCAGGAAGATGCGCGCGGTGTCCCACTCGCTCGGCAGGCCGATGTTGCACAGGTCGCCGGTGCAGGCGACGTGATCCGGCGCCTGCAGCCTCAGGTCCGCGACCAAGGCAGCCAGCGTTTCCATGTCGTGGCTGCGCGAGCGCCCGCGGCGCCAGTTCGCGTAGCCCGTCGCGCGCTTGCCGAAGAGCTGGTGCAGGCGCGGCCGCGGCAGCGGGCCGACATGCGGGTCTGTGAGGTGGGCGAGGCGGAAGGACACCGGGCCATCGCATCGCGGTTGGGGCCGGCCGCGTCAAGCGAGGCGCCGTGCCCGAGGGGCCGGCGTGGGGCGGACGTCAGGTCAGCGCCACCAAGCCGACGCCGAAGATCATCAGGCCCGCCCCGAGGACACGCCACAGGCTCGCCGGATGGACCTGGAAGCCGATCCAGCCGTAATGGTCGAGGACGATCGAGGCGGCGACGCCCACCGTCACGACGATCCCGAGGAAGGACGCGGCCCCGAGGGAAGGGGCGGCATAGAGCTGGGCCAGGATCAGCAGGACGCTGAGACAGCCGCCGAGCCAGCCCCACCAGGGCACCTCGGCCATCTGCTGCCAGCTCGGCACGCCGAGCTTGCCGAAGGCGAGGCCGCCCAGCAGCATGAAGCCGGTGCTGACGAAGAGGATCACCACCGCCGCCGTGACCGGAAGCCCGAAGGACTTCGACAGGGCCGCGTTCTGTCCCGGCTGGACCGCATTCGCGAGCCCGGCGAGGATCGTCAGTCCGTAAAGATACCACATGACTCAAGGTATCGGCGGCGGCACGGCTCAGTTTCGCCGATCCCGAAGCCTGCGACGAAGTGGTGAGCGCCTCGATCGCGGGGAATGGGCGCGCACCCGCCTCACGCGCTGCCGATCAGCACCCCCACTGCCAGCACCAGCGCGCCGCCGAGCACGATCTGCAGCACCGCCCGGCCGAACGGGGTCGCCATGTAGCGGGTGCGGATCGCGGCGATGACCACCAGTTCGATCGCCACCACCAGCACCGCGAGGCCGGTGGCCAGCGCGAAGGCGTTCGGCCAGTGGCCCGGGATCGTGTAGGGCAGGGTGTGGCCAAGCCCCCCGAGCGCGGTCGCCGCGCCGCAGACGAGGCCGCGCATCCACGGACTGCCCCGCCCGGTGATGCGCCCGTCGTCGGAGAGCGCCTCGGTGAAGCCCATGCTGATCCCGGCCCCGAGGGAGGCCGCGAGCCCGACGAGGAAGGTCGCGCCGTTGCTGTGCGTGGCGAAGGCGGCGGCGAAGATCGGCGCCAACGTCGAGACCGATCCGTCGATCAGCCCGGCGAGACCCGGCTGCACGTAGGCCAGCACGAAGGCGCGGTGGGTGTCGTCGCCGGGTGCGGCTGCGTCGGTGTCGCCGTGGAGGACCGCTTCCATGATCGTCATCCTGTCTGGATCGATTCCAATCTACATATTGGAATCGATCCAAACAAGCCGGAAGAGCGCGGTTTCGCGGTGTCTTTGGACACGCGGCGTGGCTCAAGCGGCCCGAACCGCTCCGGGTCTCGGTTGCGCAGGCTGCGACGACGGGTCTAGAGAGCCACCGGGCTGCGCGGGACGGCGCTGTCCCGTTGTCGCGTCCGAACGCCCGACCCGTCGCCAGGCCGGTCGGCGACCTTGCCTCCCTCCGGCCGCCACGCCATCGCGCGAACCCGGCCGAGCCTTGGAAAGCGAGACATGTTCCCCATGCCGACCCTTCCTGCCGTCCGCACGCCGCGTCGCCGCGCGCCCTCGCGCGGCACCCCCGAGGCGGTCGCATGAGCCTCGGCAAGCGCATCATCCGGCATCCGGCCGTGCAGGCGGCGCTCGGACGGCTCGCCGCCAGCTACCTCACGCTGGTGCGCCGAACCAACCGCTTCACCGTGGAGCCGGCGAACGCCGACCCCTGGCTCGACGCGATGTCCCCCTTCGTCGCCGGGATGTGGCACGGCCAGCACATCATGGTGTCCTTCGCCGGGAGGCCGGTGGACCGGGTCGCCACGATCATCTCGAAGAACCCAGACGGCAACATCAACACCATCGCCCTGGAGCGGATGGGCGTGCGGGTGATCCGTGCCTCCGGCGCCCGCGGCCGGGTGGTCAAGGACGCCAAGGCCAAGGGCGGCGCCGAGGGGCTGCGCGCGATGATGCGGGCCCTGAAGAACGGCGAGATCGTCGCCTTCAGCGCCGACGTGCCCAAGATCTCGCGCCGGGCCGACGCCGGCATCCTCACCCTGGCGCGCTTCTCCGGCCGGCCGATCGTGCCGGTGGCGGTGGTGACGAGCCGGCACATCCGCTTCGGAAGCTGGGACCGCGCCTGCCTCGGGCTGCCGTTCGGCCGCGGCGCTGTGGTCTTCGGCGAGGCGATCCGCGTGCCGCGCGACCCCGACCCGGAGACGTTCGAGGCCCTGCGCGTCCGCCTGGAGGCCGAGATGAACCGGGTGCACGACCGGGCCTACACCCTCGTCGGGCGGCTCGACCGCGTCGGGGACAACTGGCTCGGGCGTGCGCCCCGCGCCGAGGCGGCATGACGGTGACGGCATGAGGGCACCGCCGCTCACCCTGGCCCTCAAGGCCTATCACGGCGGCCTGTGGCTCGGCGAGCCGGCGGTGGCCGGCCTGCTGGCGTGGCGGGCGCGCAAGGGCAAGGAGGACCCGACCCGCTTGGCCGAGCGCCGCGGCCTGCCCGGGCGGGCGCGGCCCGTGGGCTCGCTGGTCTGGATGCACGGGGCGTCGGTGGGCGAGTCGCTCTCGCTGGTCGGCCTCGTCGAGGGAATGATCGCCCGCGGCTTCTCGGTGCTGGTCACCACCGGCACCCGCAGCGCCGCCGACCTGATCGGCGCGCGCCTGCCGGCGGGCGCCGTACACCAGTACATGCCCCTCGATGCGCCGCGCTGGGTCGCGCGCTTCCTCGACCATTGGCAGCCCGACCTCGCCCTGGTCGCCGAATCCGAGATCTGGCCCAACACCGTGGTGGCGCTGCATGCCCGCGCCATCCCCTTGCTGCTCGTCAACGGACGGATGTCGGAGCAGTCGTTCGCCGGCTGGGCGCGCGCGCCGCGCACGGCCAAGGCGCTGCTGGCGAGGATCGCGATCTGCCTTGCGCAGACGCGCGACGACGCCGAGCGCTTCGTGCGCCTCGGCGCGCCGCGGGTGAGCGTGGCCGGGAACCTCAAGTACGATGCCGCGGTGCAGCCGGCCGACCGGCAGCAGGTGGCCTATCTCGGGGACATGATCGGCGACCGCCCGGTCTGGGTCGCAGCGAGCACCCATCCGGGCGAGGACGCGGCGGCGGCCGAGGCGCATGCGGCGCTGAAAGACCGGTTCCCGCGGCTCCTGACCATCGTCGCCCCGCGCCACCCCTATCGCGGTGGCGACGTGGCGGCCTGCGCGACGGCTCAAGGGCTGCGCAGCGCGCGCCGCTCGGCCGGCGGGCGCCCGCACCCGTCGGTCGACCTCTACGTCGCCGACACGATCGGCGAGCTCGGCCTGTTCTACCGCCTGAGCCCGCTGGTGTTCCTCGGCGGCTCGCTGGTGCCGCATGGCGGCCAGAACCCGATCGAGCCGGTGCGCCTCGACGCCGCCGTGCTCCACGGCCCGCATACGGAAAACTTCACCGAGGTCTACCGCGCGCTCGATGCCGGCGGCGGCGCCGCCGCGGTCGCCGACGCGGCCGAGCTGGCCGCGACGCTCGCCGACCTCATGGCCGCCCCCGACCGCATCACCGCGATGACCCGGGCCGGACAGCGCGCCCTGGTGCCGTTCGAGGGCGCGGTGGAGCGGACGCTCGCGGTGCTCGACCCCTTCATCGCGCAGATGAAGCTCGCCGCGTTCCACCAGGACTGATGCGCGCCCCCCGCTTCTGGCAAGGCGACGCGAACCATCCGGCCGCGCGCCTGCTGGCGCCCCTCGGCCGCGCCTACGGCCGCGCCGCCGGGAACCGCATGGACCGGCCCGGCGCGCGGGGCGAGTGCCCTGTCCTGTGCCTGGGCAACTTCACCCTGGGCGGTGCCGGCAAGACCCCGAGCGCGATCTCGCTCGCCGTGCTGCTGCGCGAGCTTGGGCGCACGCCCGCCTTCCTCAGCCGCGGCTACGGCGGCCGCCTGCCCGGGCCCGTCCTCGTCGATCCCGCCCGCCATGGCTGGCGCGACGTCGGCGACGAGCCGCTGCTGCTCGCCCGCCACGCGCCGACGGTCGTCGCCCGCGACCGCGTCGCCGGCGCGCGGCTCTGCGTGGCGGAGGGCGCCGACGTCGTCGTCATGGACGACGGGCTGCAGAACCCGAGCCTGGCGAAGGACCTCGCGCTCGCCGT
The DNA here is from genome assembly GCF_008039475.1 of Methylobacterium sp. WL12. Classification (NCBI taxonomy): domain Bacteria; kingdom Pseudomonadati; phylum Pseudomonadota; class Alphaproteobacteria; order Hyphomicrobiales; family Methylobacteriaceae; genus Methylobacterium; species Methylobacterium sp. WL12. The sequence continues at coordinate 28,928 of NZ_VRUW01000013.1, forward strand.
CGTCGACGCAGGCGTCGGCGTCGGCAACGGGCTGTGCGTCCCCGCCGGCCCCTTGCGCGCCCCGCTGGCGCGGCAATGGCCGCATGTCGGCGGCCTGGTGCTGATCGGCGCGGGCCCCGCCGGCGCGGCGGTGGCGGCTGAGGCGCAGGCGCACGGCCTGCCGGTGCATCGCGCCCGGCTGGTGCCCGAGGTCGCCGCTGTCGCGGGCCGGCGCGTGCTGGCCTTCGCCGGCATCGGCCGCCCGGAGAAGTTCTTCGCCTCGCTCTGCGAGGCCGGCGCCGAGGTCGCCGCGACCCGCAGCTTTCCCGATCACCACCCCTACCGCGACGCCGACCTGGCCCGGCTGGCGGCGGAGGCCGACGGCCTCGGCGCGGAACTCGCCACCACCGAGAAGGACCGCGTTCGCCTGCCCGAAGCGTTCGCGGCGCGGGTGCGGGTGCTGCCGGTCGCGCTGCACTTCCAGACGCCCGAGACGCTGGAGATACTGGTGTCGGCGGCGCTGGACGATCCAGACGGAAGGACGTGAGGCCCTCTGCCGCCGCCTTTGGACAAGCGTGAAAGGCGATGACGACATCGCAACCGGCCGTCCTATCGCGTGTACGGTGGCGTGTTCAGGCGCGCCGGTCACGAGCCCTTCTGGTCGGAGATGCGCGATCGATGAACGTTGCGGTCCCGAACGCGCTACAGATCAAGGCGGGCGACGCGGAACGCGGCGCGATGTCCTTGCCGGGCAGGGCGGCGGCCTTTCCCGAGCTGCGATACATGGGATCGAAGAAGCGGCTGCTGCCTTGGATCCATGGCGTGCTCCAAGGCCTCGACTTCGAGACGGCGATGGATCCGTTCAGCGGCAGTGGCTCCGTCGCCTATCTGATGAAGGCCATGGGACGGCGGGTGGTCGCGACCGACTTCTTGAACGTCTCGGCGACCGTCGCAAAGGGTCTCGTCGAAAACTCGAAGTCTCGGATCGACGCCGACGCCCTCGATAGGCTTCTGTCCCGTAACGATCGAGCCGATACGTTCATAGAGCGCACCTTCACGGGGGTGTTCTTTCGTCCGGAGGACCTGCGGTTCCTGGACCGGATTTCGGCGAACCTGACCAAGCTCGAATGCGATCACCAACGTGCTCTCGCGGTCTCGGCTCTCGTCCGATCGTGCCTCAAGAAGCAGCCGCGCGGCGTCTTCACGATCTCGGGCGATCCGGCGCGCTACGACGATGGCCGACGCGATCTGCGCTTGAGCATCGAACAGCATTTTCTCGAACAGGTCGCCGTCTACAACGAAGCCGTCTTCTCCAACGCTTTCGAAAACCGGGCGCTCAGATGCGACGTGTTCGACGCCGACGCGCAAGGAATCGATCTCGTCTACCTCGATCCGCCATACGTTCCACGTGCGGATGATAATTGCTACATCAAGCGCTACCCCTTCGTGGAAGGACTTTCCGTTTATTGGAAAGATCTCGACATCATGGAGGGTACGAAGGTCAAAAAAATCGCCAAGCGCTATACGCCTTTCAGCTATCGATCCCAGTCCGAAGATGCCTTCGATCGGATGTTCGCCCGCTTCAGGCGGCAGACTATCGTGATGAGCTACAGCTCGAATGGTTTTCCCGATCTGGAGCAGTTGACGATATTGTTGAGGAAATACAAGCGCAACGTCGAGGTCTATACGCGCCCTCATCGGTACCACTTCGGCACCCACATCGCCGTTAAGCGGGCGTCCGTCGATGAGTATCTGATCGTGGGGCGCTGATGCGTGTCGTCGATCAGGGGGCCGAAGAGATCGCCGAAGCCCTCGGTTCGCTCGATGTGGACTGGATGGATGCCACGGCCGGCAACGTCATCGCCAAGCTGACGGCGTTCGGCGTGAAGGAGGCATACGGCCGGGCCGATGTGGCTGCGCTTCTCGACGACCACTTCGACGAGGGGCTTTTGTGTTGCAGGCTGTTCCTCGGCCTCTCGAAGGAGCAGTCCGAGGCGCTTCTCCGCGAGGCGCTCGGCAAGGGCGGTATCGGGGTGACGCGCTATCAAACGGATCGGGCGGCGTTCCTGTCTGGGCAGAAGCGGGGGCGCGGCCTCGAAGACTTCGCAGAAGCCATCGTGAGAGAGGTATTCGGGGAAGGGGCCTACGAACTGCGATGCACGTTCACGGGCGTCGGCGGCAAGATCGCGAAATGCGACATCTCCATCCCCGGCCGGACCCGTCCGCTCATCCTCATCGAGGCCAAGGCCTACGGCGCGACCGGTTCGAAGTTGACGGACATCCTGGGCCATCTCGACGCCATCATCGAGGCGAAACGCCGAGATGCCGCGTTGCTGGTCATGACCGACGGCACGACCTGGAAAGCCAGGATGGCGGACATGGCCAAGATCGTCGCGCGTCAGAACGATGGTCGCATTCTCAGAATCTACACGATGCAGATGCGCGATCAGTTCCTCGCGGATCTCACGACTCTCAAAGCCGAGTTCGGTTTATAGGATTGCGAGAGGCGACGGGCAGGCTCGCTGCGGCGCCCGGCGAAGGATTGCGCCGCGTTGCCATCCGGCCCCAAGCCCGCTATAGGCGCTCCACGCCCGCCAGACACCCTTGGAGGCACGGGCGCGTGGGGTTTCGGTTCCGCCGTCCGTCTCGGGCGGCCTTCGTCGTTTCCCCGACCATTCATCAATCAAAGGATCACGCCATGAGCGCAGTCAAGACGCTTGAGGCCGTGGCACGCGACCGGGTCGGCAAGGGGGCCGCCCGGGCCGTTCGTCGCCAGGGCCAGGTTCCCGCCGTCGTGTACGGGGGAGGCCAGCCGCCGCAGTCGATCGCCATCGACCTCATCCGCACCCGCACCCTGATCTACGCCGGCGGCTTCAAGACGACGCTGTTCGAGATCAACGCCGGCGGCAAGAAGACCCGCGCGATCCCGCGCGACTTCCAGCTCGACCCGGTCAGCGGCGTGCCGATGCATGTCGACTTCCTGCGCGTGGTCGCCGGCCAAACCGTCACCGTCGAGGTGCCGGTGCACTTCCACAACGAGGACGCGGCCCCGGGCATCAAGCAGCAGGGCGGCACCCTCAACATCTCGCTGCACACCTTGGCCGTCGAGGTCGCCCCCGACCAGATCCCCGACGGGATCGAGATCGACCTCACCGGCCGCCAGATCGGCGACGTGATCCACGTCTCCGACGTCACATTGCCGGCCGGCGTCGTCTACACCGGCGAAGCCACCGACCCGATCGCCAACGTCGTGCCGCCGACCGTGCTCGGCGCCGAGGTCGAGGCCGAGGAGGCCGCGATTGCCGAGGCGCAGTCGGCGGAAGCCGAGGCCGAGAAGGTCGAAGCCGAGGCCGAAGAGGCCGAGGCCGCTGCCGAAGCCTCCGAGGAGAAGAAGGAGGACTGAGCCCTTCGCGGCTCGATCCTCCCGCACCGCCCTCGTGGTGGTGCGGCTTCGAAACGATGCCCCGGCCGCGAGGCCGGGGCGTTCTTGTTTTGGAAGGCCGGAGTCCGTCGCCATGCGACTCATCGTAGGCCTGGGCAATCCGGGCAAAGCCTACGCGCGCAACCGCCACAACATCGGGTTCCTCGCGATCGACGAGATCGCGCGGGTCCACCGGGCGAGCCCGTTCCGGCGACGCTTCCAGGGCGAGGCCGCCGAGGTCTCGTTCGGGGCCGAGCGCGCGATCCTCCTGAAGCCGCAGACCTTCATGAACGAGTCCGGCCGCTCGGTCGCCGAGGCGCAGCGCTTCTACAAGATCGCGCTGTCCGACGTGATCGTATGCCACGACGAGCTCGACCTCGCCGCGGCCAAGATCCGGGTGAAGCTCGGCGGGGGGAACGCCGGGCACAACGGCCTGCGCTCGATCACCGCCCAATGCGGCAACGACTATCGCCGCGTCCGGCTCGGCATCGGGCACCCCGGCGACAAGGCCCTGGTGCACGCCTACGTGCTCAACGATTTCGCGAAGTCCGAGGAGCCCTGGGTCGAGGACCTGTGCCGGGCGGTCGCCGACGAGATCGCGCTGCTCGCGGCGAACGAGAACGAGAGCTTCCAGAACAAGGTCCACCTCGCCATGGTCGGCCGTGGCTGGGCCGACGTGAAGCGGCCGGGCGAGAAGGCCGCCAAGAATTGACACGAAAACACGAGGACACGATATCGAAGGCCTTGGAGGCCGTCCGATGAAGAACCTCACCATCACCCTCGACGAGGACCTGTTTTCCTGGGCGCGCGTGGAAGCGGCCAAGCAGGGCCAAAGCCTGTCCCGCTTCGTCGCCCAGGCGCTGGCAGACCGCCGGGCGCCCGAGCTTGCGCACCAGCTTGCGATCCTCGAGGACTTCTTCGAGGGACCCGGATGGCCCGGCATCGCCGAGAACCTCCCCACGCGCGACGAGATCTATGACAGGTCGGCTCTTCTTCGACACGAACATCCTGATCTACGCCCTGGATCCGAAGGATCCGGCGAAGCGGTCGATGAGTATGGAGGTGATCACGAAGGCTCTGACGCAGGGACGTCTGGTCGTCAGCCCGCAAATTCTGAACGAATGCGTCTGGGTCGCGGCCTATAGGAAGAAGCTCGTTCCTCCGGCCGACATCGAGCGCTACCTGTCCGCATTCCACCATGCCTGCACCGCCCCGCTCGACGTTGAGACCCACCGTCTGGCGATTCGCGTGTCTGCTAAGCACCGCCTGTCTTGGTGGGACAGCATCGCCCTCGCTTCGGCGCTTCAGGCTCGCTGCCAGGCCTACGTCTCTGAAGATATGCGGGACGGCCAAGCCGTCGAGTCCCTGACGATCATCAATCCCTTCGGGCCTCGCGCCCGCGCCACCCTGGCGCTCACCTAACGGACCTGACCCCATGGGCTTCAAATGCGGCATCGTCGGCCTGCCGAACGTCGGCAAGTCGACCCTCTTCAACGCGCTGACGCAGACGGCGGCGGCGCAGGCCGCGAACTATCCGTTCTGCACCATCGAGCCGAACGTCGGCGACGTGGCGGTGCCCGACCCGCGCCTCGACGACCTGGCGCGGATCGCCTCGTCGAAGGAGATCATCCCGACGCGGCTGACCTTCGTCGACATCGCTGGCCTCGTGCGCGGCGCCTCGAAGGGCGAGGGCCTCGGCAACCAGTTCCTCGCCAACATCCGCGAATGCGACGCCATCGCCCACGTGGTCCGCTGCTTCGACGACGGCGACGTCACCCACGTGGAGGGCAAGGTCGACCCAGGCGCCGACATCGAGACCATCGAGACCGAGCTGATGCTGGCCGACCTCGACAGCCTCGAGAAGCGCGTCGTCGCCCTGGAGAAGCGGGCTCGTGGCGCCGACAAGGAAGCCAAGGAGTTCCTCGACCTCGTCAACCGCGCCCTGCCGTACCTGCGCGAGGGCAAGCCCGCCCGCATGGTCGCCCGCAAGCCGGAGGAGGAGAAGCTGTTCCAGCAGCTCGGCCTGATGACGGCCAAGCCCGTGCTCTACGTCTGCAACGTCGACGAGGGCGACGCCGACAAGGGCAACGCCTACTCGAAGGCGGTGCAGGAGCGCGCGGCGGCCGAGGGCGCGCAGGCGGTGGTGGTCTCGGCTAAGATCGAGAGCGAGATCGCGGTGATGCCGGCCGCCGACCAGGGCGACTACCTCGAGGCGGTGGGGCTCGCCGAGCCCGGCCTGAACCGGGTGATCCGCGCCGGCTACGATCTGCTCGGGCTCATCACCTACTTCACCGTCGGCCCGAAGGAGGCCCGCGCCTGGACGATCACCAAGGGCACCCGCGCGCCGGCCGCCGCCGGCGTGATCCACACCGACTTCGAGAAGGGCTTCATCCGCGCCGAGACGATCGCGTTCTCCGACTACACCACGCTGAAGGGCGAATCGGGCGCGCGCGACGCCGGCAAGCTCCGGCTCGAGGGCAAGGAGTACCTCGTGCAGGACGGCGACGTGCTGCATTTCCGCTTCGCCAACTGACGCGCGCGGCCGCGCCGGACCACCTGCGTCCAGACGGAGACATGCCCATGTCAGGCCTCTACTTCGAGGATTTCGCCGCCGGCCAGGTTCGCGGCGGCGCGCGGCTGACGGTGAGCCGCGACGACATCGTCGCCTTCGCCCGGGAGTTCGACGCGCAGCCGTTCCACCTCGACGAGCGCGAAGCGGAGAAGACCTTCGCCGGCCGGCTGATCGCGTCGGGCTGGCACACGGCCTCCCTTGGGATGCGGCTGCTGCAGGCCGGGCCGATGGGCGGGCACTCCTCGCTCGGATCGCCCGGCGTCGCCGAGCTGCGCTGGTTGAAGCCTGTGCTGCCGGGCGATTCGCTCTCCGCCACCCTGCGCGTCGAGGAGACCCGCGCCTCGGCCTCGAAGCCGGATCGGGGCTTCGCCGTCTGCCTGCTGACCCTGGAGAACGACCGCGGCGAGGCGGTGATGACCCAGGCGTTCACGGTGATGCTGGCCCGCCGCGGGGCCGAGCCGGCGGCGCCGCGGGTCGTGGAGACCGGCGTTCCGGCCCCTCTGGTCGAGCCGGACGACGCCGAGATCGTGCCGTTCCTGAAGGACGCCGCGGTCGGCGCCACCCGCGACTTGGGCGCCTACGCCTTCTCGGCCGAGGCGATCCTGGACTTCGGCCGCGCCTACGACCCGCAGGTGTTCCACACCGATCCGGAGGCCGCCAAGGCCACGCATTTCGGCGGCCTGTGCGCCTCGGGCTGGCACACCGCCGCCGCCTACATGAAGCGGCTGCTCGCCACCCGCACCCGCGACCACGCCTTCACCGCCGCCCGCGGGCAGGCGCCGGCGACCGGCCCCTCGCCGGGTTTTCGCGACATGCGCTGGCTGAGGCCGGTCTACGCCGGCGACACCGTGCGCTACGCCACGACGCTCACCGACAAGCGCGCCTCCGCCTCCCGCCCCGGCTGGGGCCTCGCCTTCGCCGACAACGTCGGCGTCAACCAGCGCGGCGAGACGGTGTTCTCGTTCGCAAGCTCGGTGTTCTGGCAGTGGGCGCCGTAACGCGCGCGTCCGGCGCCGTCGCCTGCGTCGGGTGACGAGCGAAATCCGATAACGCGACGACCGTCCGGACGTCCCTGAAGCGATCCATCGCGAACCGCCCGGCTCGATCCGCTCGGGCGGAGAGGTGTCCGTCCGGCGGTCGGCTCGTGCGCGGGGGGAAGGCCGATGGGATCGCGCGCCGCTAGGCCTCCGGCCGGAACGGTTTGCCCGCCAGCGCCGTTCCTCGCCCCCTGCAGCACCCGTCCGACGCACCGCCAGCACAGACCGGGCCGGCCGCGACGACGGGTCGTTCGCGGCGGCGCGCCGAGGTCATCCTCCGGTGGCGATGCCGCATGCCAGTTTGCGGGATGATGAACGAAGCATATCAATTTCGTTTAACTGCTGTTCATGTCATCGATTTGCAGAATTGTGCAGAAATACCGCGGAACGGTTTTTCTATGCTGTCCGTTTATGGCCCGTACAACCGGATAAACGGAGATAATACATGTTAAAGCACGTTCGCGTCGCCGCCCTTGCGACCACCTTCGTCATCGGCGGCGCCGCCATGGCGCTCGCGCAGTCGTCCTCCACCGTGGGCACCGGCGGCTCTTCGGCGGGCGGCGGCACCAGCTCGTCGACGGTCGGCACTGGCGGCTCCTCGGCAGGATCCGGCAGCGGCTCGGGTTCGACCGTGGGCACCGGCGGCTCCTCCGCGGGCGGCGGCAAGAGCTCGTCCACGGTCGGCACCGGCGGTTCGTCGGCGGGCGCCGGCAGCGGTTCGGGGTCGACGGTCGGCACCGGCGGCTCCTCGGCCGGCAAGGGCACCAGCGGCTCCTCGATGGGCACGGGCGGTTCCTCGTCCGGCATGTCGGGCAGCGCGTCCGGTCATGACCGCGGCGGCCCCGGCAACTCCGAGAACGCACCGGGCCACAACAAGCGCTGATCCGGCTCTGGAACGGCGACATCGGGCGCGGCTCCTCGGAGCCGCGCCCTCCTCGACCTTCGCACCGCGCCTTTCATTCCCTCCCCGCCATCAAGGAGACCTGACCATGGCTCGCCTGATCCTGCCGCTTCTCGGTGGCGCCCTCGTCCTCGCCGGCGTCGCGACCGGCCAAGCCCAGACAAGCACGGTCACGACCGGCCCGAACGGCGTCTCGGGCAGCACGACGGTGACGACCGGCCCGAACGGAAAGCCGTGCAAGGTCGTGCATTCCGACGACGCGAAGAACGCCGGCACGATGTCGAGCTCGGTCACGGCCGGGGCGGACGGCGTGCGGAGCGCGACCACGGGCGGTCCTTCGGTGACCACGCGGTCCGGGAGCGGCTCGACCAGCAGCTCGGCCTCCAGCTCGAGTTCCGGCGGCACCACCATGACGACCACCGGCGCCGGCGACTGCGTCGTCACCGTCCCCAAGACCACGAAGTGAGGCTGACATGACGATCCGATTCATCGCCCCCCTCGCCGCCTTCGGGCTCCTCGTCGTCCCGGCGCTCGCCCAGACCGGGGGCAGCGCCACCGGCGGCACGGCGGGCTCGGCGGCGGCCGGCGGCACCTCCGCCTCGACCGTCGGGACCGGCGGGACTTCGACGGGAGCGAACGGCGCGACGGGCTCGTCCCTGGCCACCGGCGGCAGCGCGGCGGGCGGCAAGACGATGGACCGCTCGCACGTCAACGAGACCGGGAACGGCGGGCTCAACGGGCAATCGAAGGCGATGGCCCATGACGGCGGCACCTTCTCGAAGTCGCATACCCAGACCAAGGTTCGCGACGGCGAGGGCGTCGAGTCTCGGACGAAGACCATGTCGCACGAGCCCGGCTCCAAGCCGGTGAAGTCGACCACCACGACCGGTCGGTGACCGCCTTTCCGGCCGCGTGATCCCGATGTTTCGGCGGGCCATCCTGCCGGGACATGGCCGAAGACCGGAACCCGACGACGCCACGCGCCCGGCGTGGCGTCGTCGCTCCGTTGCGGGTCATCCCCGCCGTCCGGCCTCGCGCCGTGCCTGGGAGGGCGTGCGCCCGTACACACGCTTATAGCGTTGGCCGAAGTCGCTCATGTGCACGAAGCCCCAGCGCCGCGCGATCTCCGCGATCGGAACCGCGGCGGCGGACGCGGAGGTCAGATCCTCGTGGGTGCGCGCGAGCCGCCGCTCGGTGATGAAGGCGATCGCCGTCTGCCCAGTCCGGTTGCGGAACTGGCTCTGGAGGGAGCGAACGCTGAGCCCGGCGGCCGCGGCGATCAGCGACAGCGTGAGCGGTTGCGAAAGGTTCGCCTCGATGAAGTCGAGCGCGATGGTGAAGCGCGAGGCCGTGGCGTCGGTCGTCGCAATCGTCGCCACGCCCGCGCGCCTGGGCCAGACAGACAGGAGCTGGTAGCTGAGGATCTCCTGGACCAGCGGGAAGGCGATGTCGCCGCCGCGACCCGCCTCCTGCCCGCGGCGCTGCACCTGCCGCATCATCAAGAACAGGGCGATCATGCCCGGCGTGGCGACGTCTGCGATCGGGGCGAAGGCCGGAAGAGCCGGCTGTCCGCCCGTGAGCGCGGCGTTGGCCGCCGAGAGCGCTTCGAGCGTGATCGTTCCGTTGATCGCGCTGAAGGCCGGCGAGGCCTGGATCTCGCTGACGTCCTCGAAGTCGACCAGGGTCGCGTATTTTGGCGTACCTTGCGTCTTGCCCGACTGGTTGCGGTAGATGATGTGCCCGTTCGCGATGAAGCGGACCGTCAGGATGTCGACGGCGACCCGCGGCTTGGTGATGAAGCCGCTGGAGGAGCGCGTCTCCCACAGGCACAAGGTGCTGCTCTTGTTGCCGGCCATCTCGATGTCGGGATTGAGCGGAGTACGTCGAAGTTGATCGCGAAGCTGCTCAGGTCGTTGAACGTCTGAAGCTGACGCGCGGACGCGATGCGGGCCGCGAACTCGCTCTGGGGAACCCACGCGGCTTGGCGGTTCGAAGTCTGGGCCGTCATCGTCTCAACCTGAAGTTCATGCCGTCGATCCGGCTTCGATCGCGTCGGCCTTCATGGCATTTCGTGGCCGCGTCGGCCAAGCTCCCACACCCGCGCACGCCCCCGCGGAGATTGCGGTCCCAGTGCCTCAGGTCCCGCCCCTTTGCGCCCGGTGGTGCAGCAGGTTGACGATCAGCGCGGTCCAGCCGGTCTGGTGCGAGGCGCCGAGGCCCCGGCCGGTGTCGCCGTCGAAGAACTCGTGGAACAGCAGGGCCTCCTCGGCGCCGTCCGCCGGGGGGATCGGCACGCGGTCGCCGTCCGTGGGGCGGCGGCCGTCCGCGCCGCGGGTGAACAGGTCGATCAGCCGCTCCTGCAGCGCGTCGGCGATGGCGGCCAGCGTGTGCATCGCGCCGGAGCCGGTCGGGAACTCCACCAGGAAGTCGGCGCCGTAATAGGAGTGGAACCGGCGCAGGGCCTCGATGATCAGGTAGTTCGTCGGCATCCAGACCGGCCCGCGCCAGTTCGAGTTGCCGCCGAACATGTTCGAGGTCGAGTCGGCCGGGTCGTAGCGCACCGTGAACGAGGCGCCGAACTCGTTGAGCACGTAGGGCTGGTCGCGGTGCGCCTTCGAGAGCGAGCGCACGCCAAAGGGCGAAAGGAACTCGGCCTCGTCGAGCATCCGCCGCAGCAACGCCTTCATCCGGTGGCCGCGCAGGAGCGAGAGCAGCTTGCGGTCGCCGACGCCGCCCTCGTCCCAGCGCGAGACCAGGCAGGCGAGGTGCGGGCGGTTCTCCAGGAGCCAGTTGAGCCGCCGGGCGAAGTCCGGCAGGCGCTGGAGCACGAAGGGCTCGATCACCTCCACCGCGAACAGCGGCACGAGGCCGACCATGGAGCGGACGCGCAACGGCAGCATCCCGCCGCCGGGCATGTCGACCTCGTCGTAGTAGAACTCGTCCTCCTCGTCCCACAGGCCGAAGCCCTCGCCGCCCATGTCGGTCATCGCCTCGGCGATGAGCAGGAAGTGCTCGAAGAACTTCGACGCTGTGCTTTCGTAGACGTCGTTGTGGAGCGCGAGCTCGAGGGCGATGCGCATCATGTTGAGCGCGTACATCGCCATCCAGGCGGTGCCGTCGGCCTGGTGCACCATGCCGAAGCCGGGGGGCGGGCGCGAGCGGTCGAACACGCCGACGTTGTCGAGCCCGAGGAAGCCGCCCTGGAACACGTTGCGGCCGCCGGCGTCCTTGCGGTTCACCCACCAGGTGAAGTTGATCAGGAGTTTGTGGAACACGCCCTCGAGGAAGGCGAGGTCGCCCCGGCCGCCGCGGCGGTCGCGGTCGATCTCGAACACCCGGTAGGTCGCCCAGGCGTGGACCGGCGGGTTGGTGTCGGAGAACTCCCATTCGTAGGCCGGGAGCTGGCCGTTGGGGTGCATGTACCATTCGCGCGTCAGCAGCAGGAGCTGCTTCTTGGCGAAGTCCGGGTCGAGCAGCGCCAGCGGCAGGCAGTGGAAGGCGAGGTCCCAGGCGGCGAACCACGGGTACTCCCACTTGTCGGGCATCGAGAGCACGTCGGAGGCGGCGAAGTGGCGCCATTGGGTGTTGCGACCGCCGTCGCGCTCCCGCGGCGGCACCGGCTGGGCCGGATCGCCCTGCAGCCAGCGCCGCACGTCGTAGGCATAGAGCTGCTTCGACCAGATCAGGCCGGCCGACGCCTGCCGGAAGATGGTGCGGGCTTCCGCGTCCGCGATCCCGTCCTGCAGGTCGTCGTAGAAGGCGTCGGCTTCGGCGATGCGCCGTGTGCGGATCGCATCGTCCGCGTCGAGCGGGCGCGCCCGCGTCCCGGCTGACAGCCGCAGGCGTACCCGGCGGGTCTCGCCGGGCTCGAGGCGCAGGGCGTAGTGCAGGCCGAGCTTGGTCCCCGCGTCCCGGCGCACCGCCGAGGCGTCGCCCTCGACGATCGCCGCGTGCAGCCCGTCCTTGAACGGGCCTTCGGCGTCCGGCTGCCCCGCGTGCCGGCGCAGGTTGGTGTCGTTCTCGCAGAACAGCAACGCGGGCCCGCCCTCGAAGGCCAGCCGGTAGCGCCCGAGCCGCGGGTGCTCGCAGGCGACCCCGCCCTCGGGGTGGCGCCCGATCCACGGACGCGGCTGCGCCCCGTCCTCCCGCCAGGACCAGGTGTTGCGGAACCAGAGCTGCGGCACGAGGTGGAGGTCGGCCGCCTCCGGCCCGCGGTTCGTCGCCGTGATCGCGACGTGGACGTCGTCGACGTCCGCCTTGGCGTATTCCACCGTCACGTCGAAGAAGCGCGCCCCCTCGAACAGGCCGGTCTCCTCGATCTCGTATTCGGGAACCTCGCGGCTGCGCTGCAGGCCCTCGCGCACGAGGTCCTCGTAGGGGTAGGCGCCTTGCGGATAGCGGTAGAGGAACTTGAGGTAGGCGTGGCTCGGGACCGCGTCGAGGTAGTGGTAGACTTCCTTCACGTCCTCGCCGTGGTTGCCCTGCTCGTTGGTGAGGCCGAACAAGCGCTCCTTCAGGATGCGGTCGCGCCCGTTCCACAAGGCCAGCCCGAGGCAGAGCTGCCCGCGCTCGTCGCAGATGCCGGCCAGGCCGTCCTCGCCCCAGCGATAGGCGCGCGAGCGGGCCTCCTCGTGGGTGAGCGAGCGCCACGCGTTGCCGTCGCGGCTGTAATCCTCGCGCACGGTGCCCCATTGCCGCTCGCTCAGATACGGCCCCCACAGCGACCACGCCCGCTCGCCGCGCGCCTGCTCGGCGATGCGGCGCCGCTCCGCCCAGGCGATCGCCTCGTTCATGCGCGGGTCCCGCGGCCGAGGATCGCCGCGGCGGGGGTGGAGGAGGGCAGGGGAACGGTCATGGCATCCCAAGGGGCCGAAGGGTCGACGCCTCGTGCGATGCATCATCAGCGCCACACCGCGGCGCCGGGGGTATTTCCTCAAGCTGCAGACGTATCGCGCAGGTGAAGCTGCGCTCGTCCCTCCTCTCCTGCAAGAGGAGGGAGCTGGCGCTATGTCCTCGACCGCGTCTCTGATTTCCGCCGACTGTTCTACCGGCTTGCAGCAACGCCCGGGTCCTGATCGGACAAAAACTGCCGTTTCTCTGGGCAGAACCTGCGCGGCAAGCGCATCTGACCTGCGGAACCTCGAGCATAGCGTCCGTGTTCAAGGCGCGTCCACGCTCTCGCCTCTGCCCCGCCTGCGCCCTCGCTCGCGGCCGTCACGGATCCACCGATGCTCGTCCAAGCCGGCTTCACCATCGCCTTCAACACCTTCGGCCCGACCCCGATGAACCTGCTGCTCAACGTGCGGCCGGAGCGCCGGGTCGACCTCGTGACGCCGGAGGTCATCGCGTTCGATCCGCCGGTGCTGGCGACGCAGCACGTCGACGCCTTCGGCAACGTCTGCACCCGCATCGTCGCCCCGGGCGGCCGGATCACGATGTCGGCCGACTTCACGATCCGCGATTCCGGCGAGCCGGACGCGTATGAGCCGGAGGCCCGCCAGCACCCGGTGCAGGACTTGCCCGACGACGTTCTGCCGTTCCTCCTCGGCTCGCGCTACTGCGACACCGACAAGCTCTCGGCCACCGCGTGGTCGCTGTTCGGCGCGACGCCGGAGGGTTGGGCACGGGTGCAGGCGATCGTCGACTTCGTGCACAATCACTTGCAGTTCGACTATCAGCGGGCCGACAACACCCGCACCGCGCATGACGGCTACGTCCAGCGCGTCGGCGTCTGCCGCGACTTCGCCCACCTGGCGATCGCGCTCTGCCGCTGCATGAACATCCCGGCCCGCTACGCCACCGGCTACCTCGGCGACATCGGCGTGCCGAAGGACCCGGCGCCGATGGATTTCTCGGCCTGGTTCGAGGTCTACCTCGGAGACCGCTGGTACACGTTCGACGCCCGCCACAACACGCCGCGGATCGCCCGCATCGTCATGGCCCGCGGGCGCGACGCGACGGACTGCGCTCTCACCACCAGCTTCGGCACCGCCTACCTGATGCGCTTCGACGTGCACACCGACGAGGTCGCGACGAACGACGGGACGATGGCCGAGGCAGCCTGAGGCTTCGCCGCGAACGCAAGGCCGACCGGAACCGCCCTAGCCGGCCTGTCGCGCGACGAGGCGGTCGAGGAAGTTGCCGATCTCGCGACGGCGTTGACGCGGCTCCAGGACGTCGGCGCCGAGGCCGTGTCGCCAAGCGAGCGACGCGTCCGCGGCGGCGTGCAGCGCCTCGATCTCGGCGGCGTAGTCCGAGACCGCGCCTGCGTCGGGCGCGAGGCCGGCCTCGACCACGGCCTCGGCGCAGACCCGCAGCATCGCGGCAAGCTCGTCGAGGTCGAGTTCCGGGTGATACTGCGTGCCCCAGAACACGCCGTCCCCGTGGGGGATCTCGATCGTCTGCACGTCGAGGAGCGCGTTCGCGGCGAGAACCCGCGCGCCGGGCGGGGGCACGATCACCGCGTCGGAATGGATCGCCGGCGCGTCCCATGCCGCCCCGCGGCCCGACAGCAGCGGGTGGTCGCGGCCCTCGGCCGTCGCGGCGATGCGGCGGGCGAAGCCGTATTCGGGGCCGCGCGGGTTGGGGCCGGCGTCGCCCCCGGTGACGACCGCCGCGAGCTGGACGCCCCAGCACGAGCCGAACACCGGCAGGCCGGCCTCCAGCGCCGCCTGCATCAGGTCGCGCTGGCGCATCACCTCCGGGCTGCGCTCGGCGACCTTCAGGGTCGATCCGGTGAAGATCACGCCGTCGTAGGTGGCGAGCCCCGCGCCCTCGGGCAGGCCGGCGTCGGCGTCGGCCGGGCTGACGAGGCGGCACTGCGCCTCGGGGTGGTAGGCGTGGACGACGTCGGCGTAGGATTCGGCCGAGGTGCGTCCGGTGGCCGTGACGTGCTGCGCGCGGTCTTCGCGCCCATTGCCGTCCGCGATGAGCAGTCGAAGCATGGTGTCCTGAAAAGTCGTCGGCGAGCGGATCTTGGGAACGCCCGGCAGAGCCGGATGATACTGCGACATAGGCGCAAAGCGACGAGGTCAGGATGATCCGAATTGTCGCGACCGGTGCCTTGGCGGGCTGCGGACCGAGGGGACCTATCGGCGCGCCCCGCGTTGAGGCAAAGGCAGGTGCCGTCGGGGCGAGGTCGTTCGTGTCGGGCGAGGCGCCGCGCCATAGGGCACCTCGCACGGTGCGCCGGCCCGTCGCCGGCACGCCTTCCATCGCAGGTGACTGCATCTCTCGCAGGCGGCTGCTTCTTCCGCAGGTGACTGCACCACATCCGTGATGGCGAAGCCGATGGATCAACCAACCCGCGTCGCCTCCTTCTCCCGCGAGACCCTCTCGACCGGGGTGGCGGGACTGGACGACGTCCTCGCCGGCGGCCTGACGAAGGGGCGCCTCTACCTGCTCGAAGGTACGCCCGGCACCGGCAAGACCACGCTCGCCCTGCAGTTCCTGCTCGATGGCGTCGCCCGCGGCGAGACCTGCCTCTACGTCACCCTGTCGGAGAGCGCGGACGAGCTGCGTTCTTCGGCGGCCTCGCACGGCTGGTCGCTCGACGGAGTCGAGCTCTACGAACTGGTCAACGAGCTCGGCCTCGATCCGGAGAGCGAGCAGTCGGTGCTGCACCCCTCCGAGGTCGAACTCGGCGAGACCGTCCGCGAGGTGATGGAGCGGGTGGACGCGGCAAAGCCCGACCGGGTGGTGTTCGACAGCCTGTCCGAGCTGCGGCTGCTCGCGCAGAACCCGCTGCGCTATCGCCGCCAGATCCTGGCGCTGAAGCAGCTCTTCGCGGCACGCGGCTGCACGGTGTTCCTGCTCGACGACGGCACCGCCGACGTGCAGCTCCACAGCATCGCCCACGGCGTCTTCCTGCTGGAACACAACCAGCGCAACTTCGGCGCGGGCCGCCGCCGCCTCCTCGTCCTGAAGATGCGCGGCGTGAAGAGCCGCGGCGGCTACCACGACTTCATCCTCGAGACCGGCGGGATCGCGCTGTTCCCGACCCTGGTCGCCGCCGAGCACGGCGTCGACTTCGCGCCGGTCACCCGCTCCACCGGCGCGCCCGGCCTCGACCTGCTGCTCGGCGGCGGCCTCGTGCGCGGCACCAACACCCTGCTGCTCGGGCCGTCCGGCGCCGGCAAGACCACGACGGCGGTCCGCTGCATGCTGGCGGCGCTGAAGCGGGGCGAGCGGGCCACCTACTTCCTGTTCGACGAGGGACGCGCGACGCTGCTGGCGCGCTCCGCCCTGCTTGGGATGGACCTGCAGCCGCATCTCGATGCGGGCACCCTCACCATCGCCCAGGTCGACCCCGCCGAGCTGGCGCCGGGCGAGTTCGCCTGCCGCGTCCGCGAGGCGGTCGAGCGACGCGGCGCGACCTTCGTCGCCCTCGACAGCCTCAACGCCTACATCCACGCGATGCCGGGCGAGCAGTTCCTGATCCTGCAGATGCACGAACTCCTGACCTACCTGAACCAGGTGGGCGTCACGACGCTGCTGGTGCTCGGGCAGCACGGCGTCATCGGCGACGTGCGCTCCGACCTCGACCTGAGCTACCTCAGCGACGGCATCCTGCTGTTCCGCTACTTCGAGGCCAAGGGCGAGGTCCGCACCGCGCTCTCGACGGTGAAGAGCCGGGTCAACGCCCACGAGCGCACCATCCGCGAGCTGCGGTTCTCCCGCGGCGGGATCCAGGTCGGGGAGGCGCTGACCGACTTCGAGGGGGTGCTGTCGGGGTTGCCGGCCTATGGCGGCAAGGTCGCGATGCTGCGCAGCGAACCGGCGGAATGACCGAGCCCGACCTCGACGAGACCCGCGTCCTCATCCTGGCGCCGCGCGGGCGCGACGCCGCGGTGATGGAGCGGTTGCTGGCCAAGTCCGGCACCCGCGTCGCCGTCTGCCCCGACGCGGCCGCGTGGCTCGCCGCCCTCGCGGGCCGGGCGGGCTCGGCGATCGTCACCGAGGAAGCCCTGCTCGACGTCGACCCCGACGCGCTCGGGACCTGGATCGAGCGCCAGCCGCCCTGGTCGGACTTCCCCTTCATCATGCTGGCGACGCGCCAGGCCGGGCGCCGCCCCGCGGAGGGCGCGGCCATGGTGGAGCGCCTGGGCAACGTCGTGCTGCTCGAGCGCCCGATCAACGCCGAGACCCTGGTCAGCGCGGTCGCCTCGGCCCTGCGGGTGCGGCGGCGCCAATACCAGGCGCGCGAACACATCCGCGAGCGGGAGCGGGCCGAGGAGCGCCTGCGGATCGCCAACGAGACCCTGGAGCGGCGGGTCGCCGAGCGCACCGGCGAGGTCGAGGCCGCCCGCGAAACCTTGGCCTTCGCCCTCGATTCCGCCGGGATGGGGACGTGGGACCTCGATCTCCTCACCGACACCGCGCGTCGGTCGGACCGCCACGACGCGATCTTCGGCTACGCCACGCCGCTGCCGCATTGGGGCCGGCAGACCTTCCTCGCCCACATCCACCCGGAGGATCGCGAGGCGGCGGAAGCGGCCTTCGCGCAGGCGGCGCGGGCCGGGACGCTCGATCTCGAATGCCGGATCGTGCGCCCCGACGGAACCGTGCGCTGGGTCGCGGCCAAGGGCCGGGCCGAGTACCGCGCCGACGGCACCCCCGTCCGCATGGCCGGAATCGTCCTCGACCGCTCCGACCAGCGCAACACCGAGGAGGCCCTGCGCCAGGCGCAGAAGATGGAGGCGATCGGCCAGCTCACCGGCGGCGTCGCGCACGACTTCAACAACCTGCTGACGGTCATCGTCGGCGGCCTCGACATGGTGCTGCGCAAGCCCGACAACGTCGAGCGGGTCAAGCGCCTGGCCGACGCCGCGATGACGGCGGCCCGGCGCGGCGAGCAGCTGACGCAGCAGCTCCTCGCCTTCTCCCGGCGCCAGATGCTGCGGCCGCAGACCCTCAACCCGAACCGCCTGCTCATCGACTTCCGGCCGCTCGCCGAGCGCGCCGCCGGGGGCGCGATCGAACTGGCCTTCGACCTCGACCCGGCCCTCGACCCGATCCGCATCGACCCGGCCCAGTTCGAGGCCGCCATCCTCAACCTCGTCGTCAACGCCCGCGACGCGATGGAGGCGGACGCCGGTCACGCCCGGATCGAGATCCGCAGCCGCAACCTCCGCCTCGACACCGCGGCGGTGGCCGACAAGGGCGTGCCGCCGGGCGCCTACGTCGAGATCGCGGTGTCCGACACCGGCAGCGGCATCGCGCCGGAGCTTTTGGCGCGGGTGTTCGAGCCGTTCTTCACCACCAAGGAGGTCGGCAAGGGCACCGGCCTCGGCCTGAGCCAGGTCTACGGCTTCACCCGCAGCGCCAAGGGCTTCGTCGCCATCGACTCCGAGGTGGAGCGCGGCACCACCTTCCGGCTGCGCTTCCCGCGCTCGACCGACCCCGCCGGCGAGGAGGCGGAGACGGGCGAACGCGGCGTGCTGCCGCTGCGCCGCGCCGGCGAAGGCGAGACCGTGCTGCTCGTCGAGGACGACGAGCAGGTCCTCACCATGGCCGTCGAGAGCCTTGAGGAACTGCGCTACAAGGTCGTCGTGGCGCGGAACGCTGCGGAGGCGCTGGCCCATCTCCGGGACGTCCAGCGCATCGACATCCTGTTCTCCGACGTGATGATGCCCGGCGGCATGAACGGCTCGCAGCTCGCGGTGGAGGCGCAGCGCCTGCGACCCGGCCTCAAGGTGCTGCTCACCTCCGGCTACGTCGCCGACCTCGACGAGGGCCAAGTCATCGGCCGCGGCGAGCTGCCGGTGCTCAACAAGCCCTACCGCCGCGACGAGCTCGCTCGCTCGCTCCGCCTCGTCCTCGGCGGCGGCGAGGCCTGAGCGGGGCGCGCGGGGTTCCGAAGCCTGGCCCGAACCGCCGATCCATCGAACCGGGAGCTTTGCGGCCGTGCACTGGGTCCACCTGATGATCGCGATCGTCGCCGAGGTCGTCGGCACCAGCGCGCTCAAGGCGTCGGACGGGTTCTCCCGGCCGGTGCCGCTGCTGATCACGGTCGCCGGCTACGCGGTGGCGTTCTTCTTCCTCGCGCTCACCCTGCGGACGATCCCGATGGGCGTGGCCTACGCGGTCTGGTCGGGCGTCGGCATCGTGCTGATCTCCCTCGTCGGCTGGCTGGTGTTCCGGCAGAGCCTCGACGCCCCGGCCCTGCTCGGCCTCGGCCTGATCGTCGCCGGCGTCGTGGTGATCAACGGCTTCTCGAACGCCGTCGGGCGCTGACGCGCCGGCCCTGCCCTGTGGGCCGTCCCGCACGGTTGACACGCCGCCACCCCCTCACCATAAGAGCCCCGCGCGGCCCGATGGGCCGCCCTTTGGGGGAATGTCCCGAGCGGCAAAGGGGGCGGACTGTAAATCCGCTGCGTAAGCTTCGTAGGTTCGAGTCCTACTTCCCCCACCACGTCCTTTCCCTTGCGATGTCCGATCCCTTGCGATGGCCGACGCCGTCGCCTCTCCCGAGGCTGCGGACTCGCGATGGCGCGTGCGCCGATCAGGCCTTTCGCGTCCGCGCGCCGAAGATCGACGTGCCGACCCGGACATGGGTCGCGCCCATCTGGATCGCGGCGCCGTAGTCGGCGCTCATGCCCATCGACAGGATCGGCAGGTTGTGCCGGCGGGCGAGCGCGGCGAGCAGGCCGAAATGGGCCGAGGGCGGGTCCTCGACCGGCGGAACGCACATCAGGCCCTGGATCGCCAGCCCGTGGGTGCCGACGCACTCGGCGAGCAGCACGTCGAGGTCGGCGGGCGACACGCCGCCCTTCTGCGGCTCGTCCCCGGTGTTGACCTGGATGAGCAGCTTGGGCGTGCGCCCGGTCCGCGCGATCTCCTTGGCCAGCGCAGCGGCGAGCGACAGCCGGTCGAGCGAGTGGATCACGTCGAAGAGTTCCACCGCCTCGCGCGCCTTGTTCGACTGCAGCGGCCCGACGAGATGGAGTTCCACGTCCGGGTATCGTGCCTTGAGCGCCGGCCACTTGGCCTTCGACTCCTGCACGTAGTTCTCGCCGAACAGGCGCTGGCCGGCCTCCAGCGCCGGCACGATACCCTCCGCCGGCACGGTCTTGGAGACGGCGATCAGACGGATCCCGGCCGGATCGCGCTCGCAATCCTCGGCCGCGCGGGCGATCCCGGTCCGCACCTCGGCGAGGCCTGCGGCGACGTCCGCCTCGCCGACGGGCGGCTTGTCCGGGATCGGCGGCGTATCGATCGGTGTGTCGGTCATCGGGGTCCTTCCGGGGGCGTCCGGCGGTCGCTGCGTGAGAGGTGGTCCACGCCGCCGCGCTGTCCAGCGGCACGGCATCGACATAGGCGATCTGGCGCCTCAATGCCGGGATCGTGCCCGCGGTGCAAAGCTCTCGCCCGCTCGACGCGGTCGGCCGAGCAGGTAGATCCGTTGGCCGAGCCCGGCGCGAATGTGCTAACGCCGCCGCTTCCCCGGCCCGCCCCGCCTGATCCCGGTTCCCGACGACGCCATGACGAACCCGCCCAGCCACCAGACCCTCGAGCGCTACAACGCCAAGGATTCCGAGCCGCGCTGGCAGGAGGCCTGGGCGCAGGCGCGCCTGTTCGAGGCCGACAACGCCGACGCCCGCCCGAAATACTACGTGCTGGAGATGTTCCCCTATCCGTCGGGGCGCATCCACATGGGCCACGTGCGCAACTACGCGATGGGCGACGTGGTGGCGCGCTACAAGCGGGCCAAGGGGTTCGCGGTGCTGCACCCGATGGGCTGGGACGCCTTCGGGCTGCCGGCGGAGAACGCGGCGATCGAGCGCAAGACCAACCCGCGCGACTGGACCTACGCCAACATCGCGACGATGCGCGGGCAGCTGCAATCCATGGGGCTGTCGCTCGACTGGAGCCGGGAGGTCGCGACCTGCGATCCGGACTACTACAAGCACCAGCAGCGCATGTTCCTCGACTTCCTCGGCAAGGGGCTGGTCACGCGCCGCACCGCCAAGGTGAACTGGGACCCGGTCGACCACACCGTGCTCGCCAACGAGCAGGTGATCGATGGGCGCGGCTGGCGCTCCGGCGCGCTCGTCGAGCAGCGCGAGCTGACGCAATGGTTCTTCAAGATCACCGACTTCGCGCAGGACCTCTACGACGCGCTGGACGGGCTCGAGCGCTGGCCGGAGAAGGTCCGGCTGATGCAGAAGAACTGGATCGGCCGCTCGCAGGGGCTGCAGGTCCGGTTCGCGTTGTCGCCGGACGCCGAGACGGCCCTCGCGGAACGCGCGGCCGACGCGACCATCCGTGAGGTCGAGGTCTACACGACCCGGCCCGACACCTTGTTCGGCGCCAAGTTCCTGGCCATCGCCGCCGACCATCCCCTGGCGGCCGCCCTGGCCCCCGGCGACGCCAAGCTGCAGGACTTCATCGCCGAGTGCCGCCGCATGGGCACGGCCCAGGCGGCGATCGATACCGCGGAGAAGCTCGGCTACGACACCGGGCTCACCGTGCGCCATCCCCTGGACCCGTCCTGGACGCTGCCGGTCTACGTCGCGAACTTCGTGCTGATGGAGTACGGCACCGGGGCGGTGTTCGGCTGCCCGGCGCACGACCAGCGCGACCTCGATTTCGCGAACAAGTACGGCCTCGGCAACACCCCCGTGGTCTGCCCCGAGGGCCAGGACCCGGCCACGTTCGTGATCACCGACACCGCCTTCGACGGCGACGGGCGGATGATCAACTCGCGCGACCTCGACGGCCTGACCACGGACGAAGCCTTCGAAGCGGTGGCGAGTCGCCTCGAAGGCGAGGTGCTGTCCGGCGCGCCGGTCGCAGCGCGAAAGGTGCAGTTCCGCCTGCGCGACTGGGGCGTCTCGCGCCAGCGCTACTGGGGCTGCCCGATCCCGATCATCCATTGCGAGACCTGCGGCCCGGTGCCGGTGCCGGTGGCGGACCTGCCGGTGAAGTTGCCCGAGGCGGTCTCGTTCGACCAGCCCGGCAACCCGCTGGAGCGCGACCACGCCTGGCGCACCGTGCCGTGCCCGTCCTGCGGCGCGGCGGCCCGGCGCGAGACCGACACGATGGACACCTTCGTCGACTCGTCCTGGTACTACGCCCGCTTCACGGCCCCCTGGCTCGCCGACCGGCCGACCGACCCGGCGGCGGTCAACCGCTGGCTTGCCGTCGATCAATATATCGGCGGCATCGAGCACGCGATCCTGCACCTGCTCTACGCGCGCTTCTTCATGCGGGCGATGCAGGCGACCGGCTGGTCCGGCGTCTCCGAGCCGTTCGCCGGGCTGTTCACGCAAGGGATGGTCGTCCACGAGACCTACAAGGACGAGGCCGGCGCCTGGGTGCCGCCGGCCGACGTGCGCCTCACGACGGAGGCCGGCGAGCGCCGCGGGTTCCACGTGGAAACCTCCGGCCCGATCGCGATCGGGCCGATCGAGAAGATGTCGAAGTCCAAGAAGAACGTCGTCGATCCCGACGACATCATCGCCTCCTTCGGCGCCGACACCGCACGCTGGTTCATGCTCTCGGATTCACCGCCTGAGCGCGACGTGATCTGGACGGAGGAGGGCGTGCAGGGTGCCGCCCGCTTCGTGCAGCGGGTGTGGCGGCTGGTGAACGCGGCCGTCGCGGCCTCGGGCTCCGGCGACGGCGACCTCGCCCTGCGCAAGGCCGCGCACAAGGCGCTCGCCGCCTTCGGCGAGGACGTGGAGCGCCTGCGCTTCAACCGCTGCGTCGCCCACGTCTACACCCTGGCCAACGCCCTCGAGGAGGCGTTCCGTGGTGGCGCCTCGGCGGCGGCCGGCCGCGAGGCCGCCGGCATCCTGGTCCAGCTCATCGCGCCGATGATGCCGCACCTGGCGGAGAGCTGCTGGGCGGTGCTCGGCCGCGACGGGCTCGTCGCGCAGGCGCCGTGGCCGGACTTCGACCCGGCGCTCCTGGTCGAGGATGCGGTGACCCTGCCGGTCCAGGTCAACGGCAAGAAGCGCGGCGACGTCACCGTTCCGCGCGACGCGGACGCCGTCGCCGTCGAGGCCCTGGTGCTCGCCGACGAGACGGTCCAGCGGGCGCTCGAAGGCCGGACGCCCCGCAAGGTCATCGTCGTGCCGGGGCGGATCGTGAATTTGGTGGTGTGAGGTGGAGCCGACTTCCCCTCTCCCCGCACGCGGGGAGAGGCCTGGCTGCACCGCGTCGTGCAGCCAGGTAGCGCAGGCGGAGCCGAAGCGACGGTGAGGGGAGCTTCCGGAGGAACCTCGTCCGGCCAAGCCCCTCACCTTCGGCTGCCGCCTTGCTCTGCCGACGACGAGGTCGGCAAAGCCCTCTCCCCGCATGCGGGGAGAGGGGATGCTCCCAAAGCGGTGCGGGTGGCCGCCCCTTTAGGCGGCCAGCGCCCGGCTCACCGTGGCGCGCAGGTCCGCCAGCGAGAACGGTTTGGTCAGTACGTCGGTGACGATGGCGTCGAGCCCGCGGGCGCGTTCGCGCTGGTCGGCGAAGCCCGTCATCAGGAGGATGGTCAAGTCCGGAAAGTCGCGCTTGGCCGCGAGCGCCAGCGCGATGCCGTCCATCAGCGGCATCCGGATGTCGGTCAGCATCAGGTCGAAGGCGCCGTCGGATTCGTTCAGCCGGTCGAGGCCGTCGCTGCCGTCGATCGCCGTGACCACGGCATGGCCGTCGATCTCGAGGCCCCGTTTGAGAAAGCCGCGGACCGTCTCTTCGTCATCCACCAGAAGGATGCGCGCCATGTCGCCTGTATTCGATCCGTCGAAGAAGGGCCGTGCAGCCCGGTCATGCCTGGAGAACGTCTAAACAAGGGCCGCCCTGTCAAGACATTTCGGCGCACGATGTAGTGCGCCGCATGCGGGTTGCGAAAATGCCGCGCCGGATCGCGGCTCAAGCGCCGCCGAACAGGTCCGGATCGGGGCTGTCGTAGTCGACCACGCCGACGAACGGCAGCTGCCGGAAGGCGTGCGCGGCATCCATGCCGTAGCCGACGACGAAGGCGTCCGGGCAGGTGAAGCCGACGAAGTCCGCGTCGATCTGCACCGCGCGCTTGCCGGGCTTCTCCAGCAGTACCGCGGTGAGGACGCGGGACGCGCCGCGGGCCATCAGCAGGTCCTTGGCGAACACCACCGTGCGGCCCGATTCGAGGATGTCGTCGACGAGCAGCACGTCGCGGCCGCGCACCTCGCTCTGCACGTCGCGCAGGATCTCGACCTGGCCGGAGGAGACCGTGCCGGTGCGATAGCTCGACAGGTGGACGAACTCGACCTGCGGCGACAGCCCGACCCGGTGCAGGGCGCGCAGCAGGTCGGCGGCGAACATGAAGCTGCCCTTGAGCACCGCCACCACCAGCAGGTTCTGCGGGGCGGCGGCCTTGATCTCGCGCGCCAACGCCTCGTTGCGCGTCGCGATGGTGGCTTCGTCGAAGAGGACGCGGACGCGTCGGGAGGGCGTGGTGGTCATGCGCCCTTCATAGCCCATTCCCGCGCGCGCAGACCACGGCCCCGTGCTCGAAAATGCGTCAGGGCGTGGCGGAATCCGTCTTCACATCACCCTTCACATCCATCTTCACATCACCTTTCATCTCCACCTTCACGTCTTCCGCCTTGACCGCATCCGCAAAGCGGACCTCGATGCCGCGTCCCTGCTCGGGCGGATCGGGGAAGCGGGCGGCGAACCGCGCGGTCTCGCCCTGCGCCAGGCGGCTGCGCGGCGGGGCAATGGTGTAGGTCTTCACGACCCGCTCGGCGGCGTCGCGCACCAGGACGCTGATCGGCGGCACCGGCATCCCGTTCCGGGCGGTGCCGACGAGGTCGCCCTCGACCACCAATTCGCCCGGCCGCTCGCCGCCGGCCTGGTTCCGGAGGGCGGTGGCGTCTCGGATCTCGATGCCGCGCAGGTTCACCGGCAGGCCGATGCGCGCGAACAGCCCGGCCGCCTGCGGCAGCGCCTGCACCACCTGCACGCGGGCGAGGCAGGCGAGGGGGATCGCGGCCAGCACCACGAGGCCTGCGGCGAGCGCCGGCGACAGCGCGGCGACGCCGCCCTTGTCCGCGCCTTTGCCCGCGCCTTTGCCGAGCGGCTTGTAGCCGGGCTTGGGCTTCCCCGCCTTCGCGCGGCGCGGGGCGTCGGGCACGTTGTCGATCGTCTCAGGGGTCGCCGCCTCGCGCACTGCGGCCGAGGCCTCGGCCCAGGCCTCCGCGGAGACCGCTTCGTCGGCGGCGGCGCTCGCCGCCTGCAATTCGGCCTCGTGGGCGGCGACGACCTCCGCCGGCGACACGAACCACGTCTCGCGGCAGGCGGCGCAGCGCACCGAGCGCCCTTCGGTCCCGACGCGGGCCGTGTCGATCCGGTACTCGCTGGCGCAGGTCGGGCAGACGATCAGCATACGCGGCACGCTCGGTGACGGGCGCCGCCGCGCGGGACCTGCGGCGAAAACCCTTGGGCGATCCTCGGCGGTTAGGGTTAAGCTCCGGTGAAACTGCTGAGAACCGGCTTGAAATGGCCATGCGCGGCGGTCATCCCGTCGTGGACGGGATGGAACGGGAGCGGGCGGGCCCTTGCGCGAAACGGCGACGACGAAAAGCCTGCTCTCCGGCGCGGAAGGGCCGGTTGTCCAGTTCGAGAACGTCGGCATGCGCTACGGCCTCGGGCCGGAGGTGCTGTCCGACGTGAGCTTCCGCATCCAGCCGCACTCGTTCCAGTTCCTCACCGGGCCGTCGGGCGCCGGCAAGACGACGCTGCTGCGGCTGATCCTGCTCTCGGTGCGCCCGACCCGCGGGCTGGTCTCGGTGTTCGGCAACGAGGTCAGCGGCATCTCCAGCGCGTCGCTCACCGGGCTGCGGCGCCGGATGGGCGTGGTGTTCCAGGATTTCCGCCTGCTCGACCACCTCACCACCTACGAGAACGTCGCGCTGCCCCTGCGCGTCCAGGGCCGGGCCGAGACCAGCTACCGGGCCGAGGTGGTCGAGCTGCTGCGCTGGGTGGGCCTCGGCGAGCGCATGCACGTGCTGCCGCCGCTGCTTTCTGGCGGCGAGAAGCAGCGCGCGGCCATCGCCCGCGCGCTGATCGCCCGCCCCGACCTGCTGCTCGCCGACGAGCCCACCGGCAACGTCGACCCGAGCCTCGGCCGCCGCCTGCTGCGGCTCTTCCTCGAACTGAACAAGCTCGGCACCTCGGTGATCATCGCCACCCACGATTTCGGGATCATGGATTCGGTCGATGCGCGCCGGATGGTGATCGGGGACGGCCGCCTGCGGATCGAAGGCTGATGGACGCAACCCGCGAACGCACCCAGGCCGCCGCCCGCAAGCCCGTCGATCGGCCCGCGGCCGAGCCGGCGCTTCCCCCGACCCTGCGGCGCAACGCGCCCCTGGTGCCGACCGATTCCGCCGCGAGCCGGTCGCTCGCCGCCGTCATCGCCATCCTCACCTTCCTGGCGGGCCTCTGCGCGGGGGCGGCCGAGATCGTCGCGTCGAGCGCCGGGCAGTGGCAGGGCACGGTGGCGCAGGAGGTGACGATCCAGGTGCGCCCGGCGCCGGGCCGCGACCTCGACGCCGACATCGCGCGGGCCGACGCCATCGCAAAGGCCGAGCCCGGCATCGCCGCGACGCGGGTGTTCTCCAAGATGGAGGCCGAGCGCCTGCTCGAACCCTGGCTCGGCAGCGGCCTCGACCTCTCCGACCTGCCGGTGCCGCGCCTCATCACCCTGAAGCTCGGCGACCAGGCGCCCGACCTCAAGCACCTGCGTGCCGGCCTCACCGAGGCGATGCCGGGGGTCGCCAGCCTCGACGACCACGCGCTCTGGCTGCAGCGGCTCTCGACCGCGGCCAACACCTTCGTCGGCATCGGCGTCGGCATCGTCGCCCTGGTCCTGGTCGCCACCGGCCTCGCGGTCGCGTTCGCCACCCGCGGCGCCATGGCGGGCAACCGCGAGGTGGTGGAGGTGCTGCACTTCGTCGGCGCCGACGACGACTTCATCGCCCGCGCCTTCCAGCGGCGGTTCTTCGGCCTCGGGCTTCGCGGCGGCATCATCGGCTCGGCGGCGGCGCTGGCCGCCTTCGCGCTGGCCGGGCTGCTCGCCCGCAACTGGCGGTCGGGCCCGGCGGGCGACGAGGTCGAGGCGCTGTTCGGCGCCTTCCACATCGGCTGGCGCGGCTATGCCAGCGTGATGGCGATCGGCGTCATCGCCTCGCTCGTCACCGCCGTGATCTCCCGGCTGACCGTGCGGCGCTTCCTGGCCTGAGGGCGCGACCGGGCGACCTGTGCGAACCGGTCCGAAAACCCCCGTGATCGAAAGCGCTTGGCGAACCGTTAACCCTCCGGAAAGGATTCGCCGCCGCAAATGTCGCCTCCGCCCCGCCGCATTCGGCGCTATCCTCAGCGAGCATGACCACGCGTATGGCGCGCGCCTTCGATCCGAGACGGGCCGGCCCGGGTGACGAGCTTGCCGAGCTCACCGGCTGGGTCTGGGATGCCGAGCCGCGTTCGGTGCCCGCGGCGCCGGCCGCGCGGCCCATCGGCCCGGTGGCGCTGACGATCCTCGGCCTCGGTGGCCTCGCCGCGGTGGCTTTGGTCGCCGGCTTCCTCGCCTTCGTCGCCGCCCTGGACCGCAGCGAGCGGGTGCCGCAGGGCCGGGCCGACGGCATCGTCGCGCTCACCGGCGGCGCCCAGCGCATCGGCGACGCGATCGACCTGCTGGCCGGCGGCTACGGCCGGCGCCTGCTGATCACCGGCGTCAACGAGCGCACCAGCCGCGACGAGATCGCCCGGCTCAACCAGACGCAGCGCCACTGGATCGATTGCTGCGTCGACCTCGACTACCGGGCGCGCAACACCATCGGCAACGCCATCGAGACTCGGCGCTGGATGCGCCACAACCGCTTCAGCACCGTCGCGGTGGTGACTTCGAACTACCACATGCCGCGGACGCTGATCGAGCTCGACCACGCCCTGCAGGGGGGCGACCGGATCGTGCCCCATCCGGTGATCGCCGAAGGGTTCGACGGCGCCGACTGGTGGCACAGCCCCTCGGCCACGAAACTGCTGGCGTCGGAATACCTGAAGTTCCTGGTGGCCTGGGTCCGCACCCGGTTCGAGACCGACCCGGAGAGTTCCCGCGTCGCGATCCTGATCGGCCGCGGCAAGCCGGTGAAGGCGCCGGTGCGGATGGTCGCCGAACCGCTGCTGCGCGACCTGCGCTAGACGCCCCTTTGTCTTCCGAACACGAATCAGCCCCGGGCGCCGGGGCGCCGCGGGGCTGAAGATCGTGGGCCGCCGCCGGGGCGACGGACCCTAAGCGAGACCGCTTAAAGCGGCCGGGCGGGGTAGGTGCGGACGCCGGGGCGGCCGCCTGCGTTCGGCGGCAGGCCGTTCGTCGGCGTCGGGCCGGCCGGGTCCGATGCGGTCAGCGCGGGGCCGCTCCAGCCCTCGGAGCGCCAGCTGTTCGAGCGCTCGCCGACGTCGACCGAGCCGTGCTCCTCGAGGATGTCCATCACCGTGTTAGCGTGGGCCTCGTCCGCCCGCACCGTGACGAGGGTGCCGCCGCGGCGGATGCCCTCGTTGTAGGTGTGGGCGTCGGTCTCGCTGATGCCGGCGCCCGTCAGGGCTCCGACGAGGCCGCCGGCGGCGGCGCCGATGCCGGCGCCGGTCAGGGTCGCCACGAGCCAGCCGGCGGCGACGACCGGGCCGACGCCGGGAATCGCGAGAAGGCCGAGGCCGGTGAGGAGGCCGGTCGCACCGCCGACGACGGTACCAAGCGAGGCGCCCGTGCCGGCTGCGGTCTCGGCCTTGTGCGCGGTGTCGGCGTGGTCGCCGGTCCCGATGCGGCCGGCATGCCGGTCGCCTTCGTTGTTGCTGACGACGCTGATGTCGCCGTGCGAGACGCCGGCGGCCTCAAGGCGGGTCACCGCCGTGCTGGCCGCGTCGTAGTCGTCGTAGAGGGCGGTGATGGTCTGATGTGCCATGGTCAAATCCTGGATGTCGTCGAAAATCGCGCGGCTGCGCTCTAACCGTCCGGGGACGGCGCTCACTGCGCGGCGACGTTGCCCTTGAAGTCGACGCCGACCTTGACCGGCTTGCCGTTCAGCACGGCTTCGGCGCGCCAGATGCCCTTGTCGTCCTTCTTCAGGCCGCGGACGTCCTTGTAGCCGGCATCCTCCAGGCGCTTGTGCGTCTGGGCTTCGGTGAAGCTGTTGGCGCCTTCCTCCAGCTTCGCGTTCGCGGCCGCGTTGGCGGTGGCCGGCTTGGAGGCGTCTGGGCGGTCGGTGTTCGGCCGCGTCACGGCCTCCTGACCACCGGACTTCTCGCTGGACTTTGCGTCCGGCGCGGGGGTGCCCGTGGTCGTGGTCTGAGCGGAGGCGATGCCGGTCCCGAGCAGGGTCACGAGCGCGATGGCAGTCAGATGGCGTTGCAAGGCGGTTTCCTCTACTGTTACCCCCAATCAATCCCGTCGCAGCCCCAAGCGTTCCGAACTATATTCTTCGAAGACATCTTTGCGCCGGCTCGAGAAAGCGTGGCGTTTCGCGAGAAATTGTCGTTTTCCCGGGAACGGTTTCGCGATGAGCGCTGAGACGCACCGGAAAGCCGGGCATTCCGTGCCTCGTAAACGCCTCGCCCCATCGGATGAACCGTGGGCTTCCCCTCTCCCCGCATGCGGGGAGAGGCCCGGCCGCACCCCGTCGTGCAGCCGGGAAGCGAAAGGCGAAGCCGAAGCGAGGGTGAGGGGGAGCGAACGGAGGAGGCTCATCCGGGTCAGCCCCCTCACCGTCGGCTGCCGCCTCGCTCGGCCGACGACGAGGTCGGCCGAGCCCTCTCCCCGCAAGCGGGGCGAGGGGATGCGCACTCGGCAAGCCGTCGGGAACGAAGGTGGGCGGCAGCCCAGCCGGCGGGTCAGCCCCGGCAGCGGGCCTTGATCGCGGCCGAGAATTCCTTCTCGGAGTCCTGCACCTGGCTCAGGCGGGTGCCGCGCTCGCCGCCGGAGAGGCAGCGGCCGTAGACGCCGGCGACGCGGCGCATGGTGTCGACGTGGCGGCGCCAGATCCGGCAGCTCTTGGCGTCGTCGCCGTCGGCCTGCTCGAGCTGGTCGATCGCCTGGCGCTGCATCGACTGGGCGACGAGCATGTCGCGGGCGCAGGTGCCGTCGGCCGCGCCCTGTTGAGCCTGCACGGCGTGCGGGACGGCGAGCAGCGTCGCCGCCACGGCGAACGGCAAGACCCGAGGCCGGCTCACGCGACGCCCGGTCATGCGGCCTGCGAGGTCGAGGTGTGGGTGAGCAGCGCGTAGAGGGCGTGCGCGTCGCGCGCCGCGCGGATGCGGTCGAGGATGCCGGGCTCGCGCAGGATGCGCGCCACCTGGGCCAGGGCCTTGAGGTGGTCGGCGCCCGCGCCCTCGGGGGCGAGCAGCAGGAAGGCGAAGTCCACCGGGCGGCCGTCGAGGGATTCGAAGTCCACCGGCCGGTCGAGGCGGGCGACGAGCCCGAACAGCCGGTCGAGGCCCGGCAGCTTGCCGTGCGGGATCGCGACGCCGTCGCCGATGCCGGTGGAGCCCAAGCGCTCGCGCTGCAGCAGGGTCTCGTAGACGTCGCGGACGTCGAGCGTCGGCAGGCGGCGGACCGCCTGGGCGGCGAGGTCCTGCAGCACCTGCTTCTTGGCCCGGGCGCGGAGCGAGGGCACCACGGAATCCGGATCGAGGAATTCCAGCATCGGCATCGAAGGACCGCCCGCCCGCTCTCGAACCATGGGGGCCACGCCCCATGAAGAGGGCGCGCACCGCGTTGTCCGCGCGGCCGCGCCCCAAAAACACCAATCCCCGCCCCGAAGGCCGGTTCCGGCGTCCTCGGCTCAGGCCGCCGCGCTCGGCGGGTCGACCCAGCCGATCGCGCCGTCGCTGCGCCGGTATACGACGTTGATGCGGCCGGTGCCAGCATGCACGAAGACGATCACCGGGGCGCCGGTGAGGTCCAGCGCGGTGACCGCCTCGCTCACCGAGTGGCGCTTGAGGGTCTTGGTGCTCTCGGCCACGATCGGCGGGTGGCTCGCGCCGTCGTCGGGCTCGTCCTCGTCCTCGTCGTCCTCGGGCGCGGCGAACACCGCGTAGGCCGCCTCGACCGCGGCGCCGTTCGGCCCCCCGTTCGGTCCTTGGGCGTGCTCCTTGAGCCGGTGCTTGTAGCGCCGCAGGCGCTTCTCCAGCCGGTCTGCGGTCTGCTCGAAGCTGGCGCGCGGGTCGTGCGCGGTGGACGACGCCTCGATGGTGAGCCCGGAGACGAGGTGCAGCACGCAATCGGTGCGGTACGCCGAGCCGTCGCGCCGGAGCGTGACGTGGCCGGTGCTGCTCTCGTTCATGTGCCCGTCGAGGTATTTTGACAGGGTCGCCGCCATCCGCTCGTCGACACGGCCCCTGAGGGCTTCGCCGAGGTCCAGGCCGTGGCCCGTGACGCGCAATGACCCCATGTATCCTCCGGTGCGGTTGACCCTGGTCTTTCGCCCACCGACCGCGGCGAGCGGGATTCGGCGGAACGCCGACCCGTCGGCGTGACGGGGGACGGAGTAGAGAAGCCGGCGCAGGCGAAGTCAACGGACGTGAGAAGCCTTGCCGGTCACGGTCCAACCGCCGGGGCGGGCCTGAAACCGCCCTGCGCGGCAGCGCCGTCATCCTCCAGCGCGGCGGGCGAAGAGCCCGCTCGCGGCGCGTTCACCGCGCCATCATCACCCCCGCCACCATCCCGCCCTGCGCGTAGCGCTCGCGGCGGCGCTCGATCGAGGAGGGGATGCGCAGGGATTCGCGGTACTTCGCCACCGTGCGGCGGGCGATGTCGACGCCTTCGTGGCGCAGCTTCTGCACCAGGGCGTCGTCGGAGAGCACGTCGTCCGAGGTCTCGCCGTCCACGAGCTGCTTGATGCGGTGGCGCACGGCCTCCGAGGAGTGGGCGGCGGTGCCGGCCGCGCCCGGGATCGCGGCGGTGAAGAAGTACTTCATCTCCAGGGTGCCGCGGCTGGTGCCGATCGCCTTGTTGGAGGTGACGCGCGAGACGGTGGATTCGTGCATGCCGATCGCCTCGGCGACCGTCTTGAGGTTCAGGGGCCGCAGGTGCGTGACGCCGTGGACGAAGAACCCGTCCTGCTGACGCACGATCTCGGTGGCGACCTTGAGGATGGTGCGCGCTCGCTGCTCCAGGCTCCGGGTGAGCCAGTTCGCGGTCTGCAGCGCCTCGGAAAGGAAGGCCTTGTCGCCCTCCGCCTTCGCGCCGCGCACCACGCGGGCGTAGTAGCTCTGGTTGACCAGGACGCGGGGCAGCGCCTCGCCGTTGAGCTCCACCAGCCAGGAGCCGTCGGGGGCGGCGCGCACGAACACGTCGGGGATCAGCACCTCGACGCCGCTCGAGCCGAAGGCGCGGCCCGGCTTGGGATCGAGCCGGCGGATCTCGCCCAGCATCTCGACGAGGTCCTCGTCGTCGACGCCGCACAGGCGCCGGAGGGCGGAGAAGTCGCGCTTGGCCACGAGGTCGAGGCGCGAGACCAGCGCCTGCATCGCCGGGTCGAACCGGTCCTTCTCCCGCAGCTGCAGCGCCAGGCATTCGGCGAGGTCGCGCGCGGCGACGCCGGCCGGATCGAAGCTCTGGACGAGCTTGAGCACGCCGGCGACCCGGTCGAGGGAGGCGCCGAGGCGCTCGGCCACCGCATCGATCGATTCCCGGAGGTAGCCGGCCTCGTCCACCGCATCGATCAGGAAGCCGCCGATCAGCCGGTCGGTGGCGTCGCGGGTGGCGAGGTCGAGCTGGCGGCCGAGATGCTCGCGGAGCGACGTCTCGACGGTGAGCGTCGCCTCGAAGTCCGGGGCCTCCGAATCGAAGCTGCCGCCGGTGTTGCCGTAGGGCGCGGGCGTCAGCGAGAGCATGTCGCCGGTGGCCGCCTCGCGGATCGGGCTCGGCGCGTCGTCGGGGTAGACGTTGTCAAGGCGGGCGTCGAAGTCGCCGTCGATCTCGCCGCGGCCCGGGTCGACCTCGGTCGCCTTCCACTCCGCCCCGTCCGCGAAGGCCTCGGCGGCGGGTTCCGCGCCCGCGGCCTCGCCCGGGCCGTCGGTCGGCTCGGCCTCGGCGCGCTCCAGGAGCGGGTTGCGCTCCAGCTCGGCGTCGACGTAGGCCGCAAGATCGAGCTGGGAGAGTTGGAGGAGCTTGATCGCTTGCAGAAGCTGCGGTGTCATCACCAGGGACTGGCCCTGGCGCATTTCCAGCCGTTGCAGCAAACTCATCGCGTCGCCTCGGTCCTCTTCGGTGAACAGGCCGCGCCCCGCGTTGCTACGCAATAGGCACGGTTCTTGCTTTAACTTCAGTTAAGCCCTTTAAACCCATCGCGCCCCCGCGTCAAAGCGTGTTGGGTGTGCTGCGCGCTGGTTCGGTGGATGGTGGCGCCAACGCCACAGCCGGCACACGGCACGCTCGCACGGATGTGCTGAGGAACGGTTGCCATACGCAGGCTTCGCCGCGGGCGGTCCTTGCCTGTCCGGGCGGTCCTTGCCTGTCCGGGCGGTCCTTGCCTGTCCGGGCGGGCCGGATCGGCGCATCCCCGCGTCAGTACAATTCGATCAGCCAGTCGTTGAGCGGCTGGGTCCGGCCGTCGCCCGGGTCCTTCGCGCGTCGCAGCTGCTCGATCATGCTCCGGAACTGCCCCGGCGGGCGGCCGAAGGTCGAGCGGAAGGCGCGGTTGAGGTGCTGCTCGCTGGAGAAGCCGTGCGCGTGGGCGATCGCCGCCAGCGGGTGCGCCCCGCCGCGGCGGCGCAGCACGTTGCGGACCCGTTCGAGGCGCCGCAGCTGGATGAAGCGCGCGACGCCGCCGTCCGCGGCGAAGCACCGGTACAGCACGGTGCGCGAGATCCCGACGCCGCCGGCGATCGCGTCGGCGTCGAGGCCGTGGTCCGACAGGTGCGCCTCGATGAACGCCTCGACCTTCCGGCGGCGTCCGCCGTCGGGCTGCCCCAACGCGGCGACGGCCTCGGCACCCGGCGGCGTCCCCTTGAGGGCCGCGGCCAGGAGCATGCCGAGCACGGGGCCGAACTGGTCCGACGTGTCCGGGGTCAGCGCCTCGACGCGGTGTGTGAAGGAGATCATCAGGTCGGCGATCACGCCGGCCACCCGCTGCGACAGCACCGTGCCGTGGAAGGCCCGCGGGTCCGGGATCAGCGACCCGATCTGGTCGCGGGCCACCGCCACGGTGATCGTGTGCGTGTCGTCGCACCGGTTCCGCTGCGGCGCGCTGGTGTCGATGACCAGGATCTCGCCCGGGCGCAGGCGGCGCTCCTCGCCCTCCGCGCCGGCGACCAGGGTGCCGGAGAGCAGCAGGTGGAGCGTGAGGTGGTCGAAGCCGTCGCGGCGGACGCGGGCGACGTCGCGGTCGTGGCCGACGCCGGCGAGCCGGCGCTCGAACACCAGCATGCGGTTGAAGCGGTAGGCCCGCACCTCGGCGTGGAACGCCCCGTCCGTGCGCGTCACGTCGGCGCCGGTCGCGTAGAGGGCGTGATACGCGTCGAACCCGACGGCCGGGCGCAGGGCCTTGCTGGAGAAGGAGAGCAAGGGCAGCGACACGTTCTTCGACCCCTGCTGGCGCGGACCGCGATCGGCCTCGGCCCGCGATAACCCTAACCTATGTGAATCACCTAAAGGATTCGACAAGACTAGGGCGAGGTCTGCAACGCATAGTCGTGCGGTCGGCCGCCGTCTTCCCTGGGTGGGATCACGTATAGGCGCCTCGAACAGCTCGCGGTCTACGCAGGCGCGAAGGTCACCGCCCTCGTCGCGCCTTCAGCTGCGCAGGCCCGGTGCCTCCTGACCCGTCCGGGCCACGTACTCGGTGTAGCCGCCACCGTATTGGTGGATGCCGTCAGGGGTGAGTTCGAGCACCCGGTTCGAGAGCGCGGCCAGGAAGTGGCGGTCGTGGCTGACGAACAGCATCGTGCCCTCGTAGCTGGACAGCGCGTCGATCAGCATCGCCTTGGTGCCGATGTCGAGGTGGTTGGTGGGCTCGTCCAACACCAGGAAGTTCGGCGGGTCGAACAGCATCTTGGCCATCACCAGCCGCGCCTTCTCGCCGCCCGACAGCACCCGGCAGCGCTTCTCCACGTCGTCGCCCGAGAAGCCGAAGCAGCCGGCGAGCGCCCGCAAGGACCCCTGGCCGGCCTGCGGGAAGGTGCTCTCCAGGTCCTGGAAGACGGTGAGATCCCCGTCGAGCAGGTCCATAGCGTGCTGGGCGAAGTAGCCGAGCTTGACGCTGCCGCCGACCGCGACCGTGCCGTCGTCGGGCGCGGCCGAGCCGGTGACGAGCTTCAGAAGCGTCGACTTGCCGGCGCCGTTGACGCCCATCACGCACCAGCGCTCGCGCCGGCGGATGCCGAAATCCAGGCCCTCGTAGATCGTGCGGCTGCCGTAGCGCTTGTGCACGCCCTTGAGCATCACGACGTCGTCGCCCGAGCGCGGCGCCGGCTGGAACTCGAACGTCACCGATTGCCGGCGCTTCGGGGGTTCCACCCGCTCGATCTTGTCGAGCTTCTTCACGCGGCTCTGCACCTGGGCGGCATGGGAGGCCCGGGCCTTGAAGCGCTCGATGAACTTGATCTCCTTGGCCAGCATCGCCTGCTGGCGCTCGAACTGCGCCTGCTGTTGGCTCTCGTTCAGCGCCCGCTGCTGCTCGTAGAAGGCGTAGTCGCCGGAGAACGTGGTGATGGTGCCGCCGTCGATCTCGATCACCTTGCCGACGATGCGGTTCATGAACTCGCGGTCGTGCGAGGTCATCAGCAGCGCGCCCTCGAAGCCCTTGAGGAAGGATTCGAGCCAGATCAGGCTCTCCAGGTCGAGGTGGTTCGACGGCTCGTCGAGCAGCATCACGTCCGGGTTCATCAGGAGGATGCGGGCCAGCGCCACGCGCATCTTCCAGCCGCCCGACAACTTGCCGACGTCGCCGTCCATCATCTCCTGGCTGAAGCTCAGGCCAGCCAGCACCTCGTAGGCCCGGCCTTCGAGCGCGTAGCCGTCGAGCTCCTCGAAGCGCGCCTGGACCTCGCCGTAGCGGGCGATCAGCGCGTCCATCTCGTCGGCCCGGTCGGGATCGGAGAACGCCGCCTCCAGCGCCTTCATCTCCAGGCCGACCGCGCTAACCGGGCCGGCGCCGTCCATCACCGCCGAGACCACGCTGCAGCCCGACATCTCGCCGACGTCCTGGCTGAAATAGCCGATGGTGACGCCGCGATCGGTGGAGACCTGGCCCTCGTCGGGCTCCTCCTCGCCGGTGATCATCCGGAACAGGGTGGTCTTGCCGGCGCCGTTGGGGCCGACGAGCCCGATCTTCTCGCCCTTCTGCAGGGCGGCCGACGCCTCGATGAAGACGATCTGCCGGCCGTTCTGCTTGCCGATCTTTTCGAGGCGTATCATGCGGTGGAAAGGCCCTGGTGTGGTCCCGCGGGCCTTACGGCATCGGGCGCATCACCGAAAGGGCAGGGCTCATCTCTCGAAGCGGGCTTGCAGGGTGTGGCCGTGCATCCGCGCCGACAGCACCACCTTGGCGCCGGCGGGCAGCGGCGCCTTGAGCGTGCCGACGAGCCGGTTCGGCTCTGCGCCGGCCAGCGCCACCGTCTCGGTCCGGCCCCCGGCCTGGACGAAGGCCTTGCCGGTCACGCCGACGGTCTTGGCCGGGCCGCCGTCGTCGTCGGTGACGAAGAAGGTCAGCGCGGCGTCCGAGGCGACGAACTCGATCGGATGCCCGTCCGCCACCACCACGACGCCGCCGTTCGGGCCGGCGGCGAGGGCCGGGACGGCGAGGGTGAGGAAGAGGGCGGTGGCGAGGATGGGGCGCATGGACGGCTCCTGGGTTTTACGGGGGGAGGTCTGTCGAAGGTCCTTCGCAAGGCCTCGACATCTTCGCGATGAAGCGCGGGCCCCCTCTCCCGGGCGGGAGAGGGTTGGGGTGAGGGGCGAGAACTGTCCGGAGGGGGCACGCCCCTCATCCCAGCCTTCTCCCCCCGGGAGAAGGAGCCGCGGTGCGTCTCGCGCGATCCGTACCGGAGCCGTCGTCTGACTGCGCGGCGGTCCTAGGGGGGAGGGAGACGTAGCGGAAAGCCCCGTCAAAACGCCTCGGCCGTCGCACCCCCGGCCGGCGCCTCCGCGCGGGCGGCGGCCCGCAGGCGTTCCAGCGGCTTGCGGCCGAAGGCGAGGAACAGGATCGGCGTCAGCACCGTGTCGAGCAGCGTCGCGCTGATCAGGCCGCCGAAGATCGTCACCGCGACCGGGTGCAGGATCTCCTTGCCCGGCGCGTCGGCGCCGACCAGCAGCGGCGCCAGCGCGATGCCGGCCGCGAGCGCCGTCATCAGCACCGGCGTCAACCGCTCCAGGCTGCCGCGGATCACGAGGTCCGGCCCGAACGGCAGGTCCTCGTGGATCGCGAGGTTCAGCCAATGGCTGATCTTCAGGATGCCGTTGCGCGTGGCGATGCCGGTGAGGGTGATGAAGCCGATCATCGAGGCGACCGAGAGCGGCTGCCCGGCGAGCCACAGGCCGACCACCGAGCCGATCAGCGCCAGCGGGATGCTGCCGAGGATGATCAGGGTCAGCACCGCCGAGCGGTAGCGCCCGTAGAGCAGGGTGAAGACCAGCGCCAGCGAGACGAGCGAGAGCAGGCCGATGGTGCGCGCCGCCTCGCCCTGCGCCTGGAACGAACCTTCGAGGCTCGTGGCGTAGCCCGGCGGCCATAGGGTGGCGTCCACCTGCTCGCGGATGGCGGCGACGACCCGGCCCATGTCGGCGCCCGGCGCGGTGTTGGCCTGGACGACGATCCTGCGCCTGGCGTTCTCGCGCAGGATCTGGTTCGGGCCGTCGGTCTCGCGGATGTCGGCGATCTGGCGCGCGGGCACCCAGCCGGACGGCGTCTCGACCAGGAGGTCGCCGAGCGCCTGGGTCGTGCGCTGGGTGTCGGACAGCCGCATCACCACGTCGAAGCGGCGGACGCCGTCCACCACCCGCGAGACCACCTGGCCGTTCGAGAGCCGGCTCAATTGCTCGACGAGGGCCGCCGGCTGCACGCCGTAGAGGGCGGCCCGGGCGTAGTCGACCCGGACCTCGAGCTGCGGGATCAGCACCTGCTTCTCGACCTGCAGGTCGGCGATGCCGGGGATCGCGGCCAGGCGCTGCCGCAGGTCTCCGGCGAGGCTGCGCAGGGTGTCGAGGTCGTCGCCGAAGATCTTCAGGGCGATCTCGGCCCGCACGCCCGAGAGCATGTGGTCGAGCCGGTGCGAGATCGGCTGGCCGACGTTGACGCCGACCGGCAGCAGGGCGAGGCGGGAGCGGATGTCGGCGACGAGGGCGTCCTTGGCCCGGGCGCCGGGCTTCAGGTCCACCTCCAGGTCGGAGGAGTGGACGCCCTCGGCGTGCTCGTCGAGCTCGGCCCGGCCGGTGCGGCGGCCGACGGAGCGCACGTCGGGGATCTCCAGGAGCAGGCGCTCGGCCACCAGCCCCATCCGATTGCTCTCGGGCAGCGAGATGCCGGGGTTGAACGTCATGTTGACGGTGAACGAGCCCTCGTTGAACGGCGGCAGGAAGGCGCGCGGCAGCCACGCCGCCGCGACGCCGGCCGCCGCGACCGCGACCGCGGCCGCGAGAAGGATCGGGCGCCCGCGGGGCAGGGCGACGCGCAGGGTCGCGGCCAGCGCGCGCTTGAGCCGGCGGATCAACCCGCTCTCGTGCTGGTCGAGGCGCCTGAGGCCGGGCAGGAGGTAGTAGGCCATCACCGGCGTCAGGGTGATCGAGACCACGAGGCTCGCCAGGATCGCGACGATGTAGGCTTGGCCGAGCGGGGCGAAGAGCCGGCCCTCGATGCCGGAGAGCGCGAACAGCGGCACGAACACCAGCACGATCACCATCGTCGCGTAGACGATGCCGGAGCGCACCTCCTGCGAGGCGGCGACCACCACCGCGAAGGTCGAGCGCGGGTCGTCCGCCGCGCGGTTCTCCTTGAGCCGGCGAAAGATGTTCTCGACGTCGACGACCGCGTCGTCGACGAGCTCGCCGACGGCGATGGCGAGCCCCCCGAGGGTCATCGTGTTGATCGATAGGCAGGCGAGGTGGAACGCGATGGCCGTCGCCAGGATCGAGACGGGGATCGCGGTGAGCGAGATCGCCGTGGTCCGCAGGTTCAGCAGGAACGCGAACAGCACGATCGCCACCACCACGATCGCTTCCACCAGCACCTGCTCGACGTTGCGGATCGAGGTCTCGATGAAGTTCGCCTGCCGGAAGATCAGCCGGTCGGCGCGCACGCCCGCCGGCAGGGTCGCGGTGATCTCCGAGAGCGCCGCCTCGATCCGCCCGGTGAGCGCGACGGTGTCGGCGCCGGGCTGCTTCTCCACCGAGATCACCACCGCCGGCGCGCCCATGTAGCCGGCGTCGCCCCGCTTCACCTTGGCGGAGAACGACACCTCCGCCACCTGCCGCAGGTAGACCGGCCGCCCGTCCACGGTGGCGACGACCATGTTGCGCAGGTCGTCGAGGTTCATGGTCCGGCCGAGGTTCCGGATCAGGTATTCGCGGGCGTACTGGTCGGTGAAGCCGCCGCCGGTGTTGGTGCCGAACTGCGCCAACGCGGTCTCGAGCTGCGCCTGCGTCACGCCGAGCGCCCGCAGCGCCGTGGGTTGGGGCGCGACGCGGAACTGGCGCACTTCGCCGCCCATCGGGATCACCTGCGCCACGCCGGGGATCGACAGCAGGCGCGGCCGGATCGTGAAGTCGGCGATCTCGCGCAGGCGCATCGGGTCGACCGTGTCGCCGGTGAGCGCGACCATGACGATCTGCCCCATGATCGAGGAGATCGGACCCATGGTCGGGCTCACTTCCGCCGGCAGCTGCGGCCGCGCCATGGCGAGGCGCTCGGCCACCTGCTGGCGGTTGCGGTAGATGTCGGTGCCCCAGTCGAACTCGACATAGACCACCGACAGGCCGACGCCCGAGACCGAGCGCACGCGGGTGACGCCGGGCAGCCCGTTCATCTGCGTCTCCAGCGGGAAGGTGACGAGCTGCTCGACCTCCTGCGGGGCGAGGCCTTCCGCCTCGCTCATGATCGTGACGGTGGGCCGGTTGAGGTCGGGGAAGACGTCGACCGGCAGGCGCGTGACGGTGAACGCGCCGTAGACGACGAGGATCGCGGCGACGGCCAGCACCGCCAGCCGGTTGCGCAGGGCCTGCGTGACGAGGAACGTGAACATGCCGGCCTCCTCAGCGGATCTGGTTGAGGAGTTCGGAGCCCTGCGTCACGATCCGCTGCCCGGGCTTCAGCCCCGAGACCACCCGCACGCGGGCGGCGTCGAGCGGTTCGACCTGGACCTCGCGCGGCGCGAAGCGCTCCGGCGCGACGTGCTCGTAGACCAGGGTCTGGCCGTTGCCGCCGCGCACCACGCTGAGCCGCGGCAGGGCGAGGCCGGTCTGCTGCGTGTCGGTGGCGGCGAGCACGGTCACGAACTGGCCGGTGCGCAACTCGGGCGGCGCGTCGCGCACAGCGAACTGGATCGGCACGGCCTGGGCGCGGTCGGCGAGGCCGGCGCCGCGGTAGGCCAGCTCGAGCCGGCGCCCGTCGGCGAGCCGCGCGGTGGCGTCGGCCGTGCTGGCCAGCGCGTCGAAGCTCAGGGCCTCGACCCACAGCCGTGCCGGGTCGACGATCTTGAACACCATCGCCCCCGGGCTCGCCATCTGGCCGGCGACCGCGTTGGCCTCGGCGACCACCCCCGAGACCGGCGCCGCCAGCGCCTCCGGCTGCGAGCGGACGCCGTCGAGGGCCTTGCGGCGGTCGACCAGGCCCTTGAGCTCGGCGTCCGCGTCGTCGATCTGGACCTGCGAGACCGCGCCGCCGGGGCTCAGCTTGCGGTAGCGCTCGACCCGGCGCGCGACGATGGCGATCTGCTGGTCGAGCTCGCCCTGGCGCTGGCGCATGTCCGACACGTCCACCGCCTGGACCGGCGGCGTGACGAAGGCCAGCACCTCGCCCTTGCGCACCGGCGAGCCGAGGCGCGGGAACAGGCCGGATTCCGGCGGCGACAGCCGGCCGCCGACCGAGGATTGCACCACGCCGCTGCCGTTCGGGTCGGCGATGATCCGTCCCGGCAGCTCCGTGGTCCGCGCCAGCACGCCCGATGCGGTGACGAGGGTGCGCAGCGTCAGCACGCGCTGGGTGGGTTTCGGCACGAACACCGACCCGTCGGGCAGGCGCCGGGCGAGGTCCTGTGCGCCGGCGGCGGCCATCGGCGTCGGCGCGTCGTGGTCGTCGTCGCCGTGCGCGAAGGCGGAGGGCGCGAACAGCAGCCCGGCCGCCAGCACGAGGAGCGCGACCGCCGCGACGCCCCGGCGGGCTCGCATCAGCACCGTCGCGAGGATGCCGAGCACGAAGCCGGCGCCGCCGACGAGGAACGGCATCGGGTCGGCGCTGCGCAGGTGCGCGCCGAAATCGTGGGCGACGGCGAGGCC
The DNA here is from genome assembly GCF_008039475.1 of Methylobacterium sp. WL12. Taxonomy (NCBI): domain Bacteria; kingdom Pseudomonadati; phylum Pseudomonadota; class Alphaproteobacteria; order Hyphomicrobiales; family Methylobacteriaceae; genus Methylobacterium; species Methylobacterium sp. WL12. The sequence goes on from NZ_VRUW01000013.1 coordinate 70,298, forward strand.
CGCATGCCAGGGCGCGGGCTCGACCGCCGGGGCGGGGGGGGCCGGGACGTCGATGTCGACCGGGAACAGGTCGGCCCTGCCGCCGACGGTCACCGTGAACAGCACGTCGTACGCGCCCGGCGTCGCGCTCCAGGGGGCGTCGAGGCGGTAGCTGCCGTCGGGCGCCGCAACCGCCGTCGCCTGGCCCGCCGGCGTCTCCCCCGTGATCGTCGCGTCGGCGACGGGCTCGTTGGTGTCGGCGCGGTCGAGGAACACCGTCAGGCGTCCGTCGCGCGCCACCGCGACGAGTTCGAGGGCGTCGGTGCTCGACGTGCCGCGCGGAGCCTCGACGCCGGGCGCCGCGGCGGCCTCGGAATGGTCGTGGCCTTCGTGGGCGCGCGCCGCGCCGGCCCACGGGCCGAGGGTGAGCGCGGCGGTCGCCAGGAACGCCACGAGGGCCGCCGAAAGGGCGGCGGGAAGCCGGATCGTCATGGGAGGTCGACTTTCGCATCGGGACGGAGCGCGGCTCGACCAGACGAGCCGCGTCGGGCGCGCCGGCCGGCGGCGCGCGGTCTCAGGCGAAGGGTCGAGGGGGCTCGGGAAGGGCCTCGGGCACCGCGCTCGGGCGCGCGGTCTCCGGCCCCATCGCGACGCGGAGGCCGTTCAAGTCGTCGGGGCGGACGCCGTCCCCGTCCGCGGCCGCGACGAAGACGTGGGCGCAGCAACAGCCCGGGCAGGCCACGCAATCCGCCCGGTCGGACGCCGAGTCCCCCGCGGCGACGACCGCCGCCTGCATCGCGGGATCCGGCTGGGCCGCGGCGTTCAGGATGTGGCCGACCGCGGCATGGCCGAACGCGGGATGGCCGGCGCCGGTGTGGTGCGCGTGCCCGGCATGCGCCTGGGCGAAGGCCGGGACCATGACGAGGAGCGCTGCGACCCGAAGGATCGCAGCGAGCCGTCGCAAGAGGTGCCGGGCGCTAAGCATCGCGGCGAAGCCTAGCACGATTCGGGCGAAAGGGCAGGGTCGGCTCCGATGATCAGGGATCATGCCGCTCGGGCATTGGCCAAACACCCCGTCATTCCGGGGCCGCGAAGCGGAGCCCGGAATCCAGAGCCGCCGAAGCGTGGCCGACTGGCTCCGCCTCGGTCGCGATTCCGCTCACCGCGGTTCCGCTCACGGCAAGGGCGTCGACGACCGCCTCGGGGTGGCGATGGATCGTCCAGATCAATGTCATGGCCGTGGCGTTCGGCTTCGACTTGCCCTGCTCCCAATTCTTGACCGTCGCCTCCTCCAGCCCGAACCGGAGCGCGAACTGAGCTTGCGAGAGCCGCAGGGCCTCGCGCACGCTCCGGACGGAGATCGGGTCCGGCCCGTGCTTGCGGACCGCGATGCCCAACGCCGTCAGCTCCGAGGCGAGGCGGCTCAGGCTCTCGACCTTCGGGAGCTCGACATAGGCCTCGCCCGTGTCGAACACCTCCGTCATGACCGCGTGGGCGGCCTTCACCGGAAGGTGCCTACGGACCAGGGCGCGGGCCGCCGCCACCGTGTCGAGGTGCGAGCCCGGAAGCCGCTTGAGGTTGAGGCGTTCGGCGGAGCCGTCGCGGACGAGGGTCTCGTCCCGGATTTGCACCCGTGGTCCGAACGCCGCCAACAACGTGGATCGCGTCGACATCCAATTCCTCCATGACGCCCTGCGCGATGTCGCGGAGCACGGCCGCGCCCCACTTCGTCGTCGGGTCGCCGCCGACGTGCATGCCCTTCAGCTCCAGGACGCGTCCCGACAGCGTCACCTCGGCCATCACATCGAGCGAACCCCAGGGGGTCCGCACCTCGACCGTGAAGATCGGGTCGTCGCTGGCGGCATGATCGACGACGATCCGAACCTTGCAGGCCGACACCGGTTCTTCCTGTACGCAGGATGCCTATAAGATGCCGAACGTCCGATCCGTCAAGGCCGCACCCGCGCCGAACGGGATCGGGGCTCACGACAGAACGTTCGGAGCCGCAGAGCGCGTTTTACTTCGCGCCCGTCCGCGCCAGGATCGCCCGCATCCGGGCGATCTCGCCTTCCTGCGCCTTGACGATCTCCTCGGCGAGCGCCCGCACCTCCGGGTCCTTCGAGTATTGCAGCGCGACCCGCGCCATGCCGATGGCGCCCTCGTGGTGGGGGATCATGCCGCGCACGAAGTCGGCGTCGACGTCGCCGCTGTAGCGGATCGCCATGTCGGCGTGCATCCGCGCGTCGACGGCGCGGAACGCCTGGGTCGAGGGCGCCTCGCCGGCGGCCGGCGCGGGATGGCGCCCGGCATGGTCCATGTGCTCGTGACCCATCTTATCGTGGTCCATGCGCGGCGGCGTGCTCTGTGCCAGCGCCGCGCCGGCGAAGGTGGCGGCCAGCGCGATCGCGGCGGGGCGGACGATGTTTCGCATGGGGTCGAGGCTCCTCACGGGGATGTGGGCCACCGTGAAGCTTGCCATGGTGGCAAGGTCAACCGCCGCCGGAGGATCGATCGTTCCGGGCGCGCACGCCCGCATCCGGGCCGCCCCCGAGCAGCCGCCCGCCGAAGATTCCGTTCAGCCCGATCCCGCCGAGCACGGTGACGGCGTGGATCAGGAGGTCGGTCGCGGTGGCGTCGTGCGGGTGGAACGGGACCAAGAGGGTCGCCGCCGCCGCGGCCGCCGCGAGGCCGCCGAGCGCCGCGGTGAGGTTCGGGTGCAGCGGGCAGGCGCGGCGCAGCATCACCACGAGCAGCACCGAGAGCGGCAGCGACACGCCGACGAGGAAGGCGAAGCAGCCCTCCATCGCGTGGCCGTCGGCCGGGGTGGTGCCGGGGGCGAGCCAGCCGCGCAAGCATCCGAGCCCGCTCGCGCCGACCCAGAACGCGGCCGGCACCAGCGGCAGCAGCCCCCAGCGCAGGGAGCGGCCGGGCACGCTGGTCATGAAGGCGGCGAGCGCGGCGGTGATCGCGGTGAGCCCGGCGCAGAGCGCCGCGATGCGCAGGTCCGGCGTGGCGAGGCGCATGCGCAGGCCGTCCATGTCGGCCATCGGCATCAGGATCGCGGCGACCGCCAGCACAGCCGCGAGCCAGGCCGCCGCGCGCCAGGCCGGCGGGCTGAGCCGGCGCACCGGCGCGAGGCCGCCGACGAGGTCGTCGACCAGGGATTCGTGCACGGATTCAGGCATCGCCGCCCTCCTTGTCCCGGGCCAGCGTGCCGCGCAGCGCCTTCAGGGCGCGATGCAGGTTCACCTTCAGCGCACCCTTGCTGCGGCCGGTGAGCGCCGCCGCCTCCTCCAGCGAGCGCTCGGCGTAGGCGAGCTGCTCCACCGCCTGACGCTGCCCGTCCGGCAGCGCCGCCACCGCCCGCGCCAGCGCGGCGTTGCGCTCGTCCGCCTCGATGCGGGTGTTCGGGGCGGGCCCTGCGTCGGCGTGGGCCTCGTAGGCCAGGGGGTCGTGCACCTCCTGCGGGCGGCGCCCCGCGCGGCGCAGCCGGTCGATCGCCCGGCGCTGGGTGATGGCGCGCAGCCACGGCAGGAACGGCCGCGCCGGGTCGTAGCTCGCCCGCGCCTTGTGGATCGTCAGCAGGGTGTCCTGCACCACGTCGTCCACCGCCTCGCCGCGCACGCCTTGCGCGCGGGCGATGCCTGCGATCACCGGCAGGCAGGCGTTGAGCAGCCGGCGGTAGGCCGCCGCATCGCCCGCTTGCGCCGCGGCCATCGCCGTCGCCAGACTGTCCTCGAGCGCCATCGCCGCCCTGTCGCCGCGTCGTGTCCCCGACCCTAGCGCAACGGCGCCGCCGGGGGAACGCACCCGCAGCGTGGGAGCCGGGCCGACGGCGGACAGGAACATCGGCGAGCCTCAGGAACGACGTCGGGCGCCCATCGCCCGCATCCGTCTTCGCCGGGGCGGCGTGAAGGTTACGCTCATGCCGAACCTCGCCGAGCCCGACTCATCGAGGTTCGGCCCCCCCGCGACTGCGGGGCGGCGGTCGTCCGCCGGACCTCATGGGTTCTGACCCATGAGACTTGGTATCAGGTGGCCGGCCCGAGCCGCGCCGCCCCGAAGATCCGGCCGTCGGCGCCCTGCACGATCACCGCGGCGTCGGCGCCGGCCGGGAGCGGCGTCTCCCAGGTCGCCGCCTGCCCGCTCCAGCGGCCGAGGTCCGACACGGCGCGGACGACGTTGGCCTGGGCGATGGTGCGGCCGGCGTTCTCGCCGCGGGCGACCCGGGTGGCGTGGCTCGGATCGAACCCGACGAGCGTCACGGTGCCGGCGCCCTGCCCGGCGCCGACCGCGACGACGAGGGTGCCGCCGCGCCGCGCCAGCGTCACCGGCGCCTCCGCGGAGGCCGCGCCCTCGGCCGTCGCGATCGCGCCGCGGACCGCGCCGGCGTCGGAGCCGACGAGCCCGACCCGGCCGTCGATCACCGCCTCGGGCGTGTACGACCCGCCGCCGAGCTTTTTCGCGTAGGCCGCCTGCCGGGCGGTGGCGGCGGGCAGGGCGTAGGTGTCGCGCCAGTCGAGGTGATCCCAGTAGGTGACGTGGAAGGCGAGCGGCAGAACCTCGCGCCCCTCGCCGGCGAGCTGCCCGAGCAGCGCCTCGGCCGGCGGGCAGGACGAGCAGCTCTGCGAGGTGAACAGCTCCACCACCACCGGCCGTCCGGCGGCGACGGCGCGTGTGCCGGCGAAAGAGCCGATTAGGGCGGCGAGGAGCGCGAGCGGGATCGTGCGGCGCAGGGTGGATCGCGTGATGGATCGCATGGCCAATCTCCGGAAACGGGCAAATGCCGGTGATTCGCGCCCGCGCCGTGCCGGTTACCGCGCCGCCGCGTCAGAGCGTGTCCGTCTCCTCGCCGGCCGGCTTGTCGTCGTCGCGGGCGCGATGGAGCAGGAAGATCGAGGCCACCATGGTGAGGATCAGGCCGGCGAGGACGCCGAGCTCGATCATCGAGGCCTGGAACAGGGCCGCCTTCTCCGGCGACCAATCCTTGCCGTGCATGATCTCGGAGGATTGCAGGGTGATCACCAGCACCCGCCGGATCGAGGCGATCAGCCCGACGATCAGGAACGGCTCGCAGGTGAGCCGGCCCGAGCGCATCGAGACCCGCACCGTGTGCAGGATCTCCACCAGCATCAGCAGGAACAGCAGCCGGTCGACAACTTCCAGCGTCTGCGTGGCCCCGCCGAGGGAGCGCACCGCTTCCCATGTGAGCCCGACGGCGTCGATCAGCGCGATCAGCGCCGTGAAGGCCAGGAGCAGGCCGAGCGCCGCGTAGATCGCGTGCTCGGTGTGCAGGAAGACGAAGCTGGACGCCCGCGTAAGGCGGCCCTGCGCGTGCGGATCGTCGGCCATGGCATGCCCCCCGGATGCTGCTTTGTTCCGATGAAACAGGATCGTGCGTCCGGCGTCCAGCGCAAGGGGGACGGCGTGTGGGGATCGCGGCGCTTTCCGCACGCCGGAACGGTTTTCCGGATCGCCCGGTTCTCCGTATGCAACTCAGAGGAGAATGACATGCTGACCGGCGGCCTGCTGTGGCTCATCGGGATCCCGATCCCCGTCATCCTCCTGATCTGGTTCTTCTTCCTGCGCGGGCGCTGAACACGCACTTCGCATCCTGCGGGAAGCCTACGAAAAAGGGCCGGCGCGCCTCACGCGCACCGGCCCGACATCTTTTCGCGAATCGAACTACTTGGTGATCTTCACCGAGACCGGGTCGCTCGACGGGAACGTCTCCTCGAGGGCGTCGTCGAGGCGTTCGTTCAGCTTGTCCTGCCGGTTGGCGGGGTTCGTCTCGTCGCCGGGCTTGGCGCTGCCCTGCTGGAACCCCGGCTTGTCCGCGCCCTTCGGCGTCTTGTGGTCGTCGGTCATCGGGGCAACTCCTGCGTCACGAGGCGCCGAAGACGGCGCCGATGACCGTCAACGCCGGGCCGGCCCGGGTGTTTCACGCCGCGTCGGCAGGGCGGCGGCCGCGGGCCGGGCCGTCCGGCCGGACGCCGACTCGCGCAGCACCACGTCGTAGACGCCGCCGAGGCGGTCGAGGTGGGCGTCGAGGGTGAGCGGCGCGGCCCAGTAGCGGGCATGCGCGGCCCGGCCCATCCGCGCGGCCAGGGCGTCGTCGGCGAGGCGGCGCAGGTGGGCGGCCAGGGCGTCCGGGTCGCCGGAGCGGAACAGGAAGCCGGTCTCGCCGTCGATCACCGCCTCGCGCCCCGCGCAGGCGTCGCTCACCACCACCGGCGTGCCGAGCGCCAGCGCCTCGTAGACCGTGAGCGGCTGGCCCTCGTACCAGACGCTGGGGAAGACCAGCGCGCGCGCCGACGCCATCAGGGCCTGCACGCCCGCGGCGTCGCGCCAGCCGAGCATCGTCGCCTCGGGGTAGCGCTGGGCGAGCTCCGCCCGCTGCTCACCGTCGCCGACGAAGACCGCGCGGATGCCGGCCCGCCGCGCGGCCTCGGCGAAGATCGGCGCGCCCTTCTCGGTCGAGATCCGCCCGACGAACAGGAAGTCGCCCGGCGCCCGCTCCACCATCGGCCGGTGCGCCACCGCGATCGGGTTGTCGACCCGGTGGAATTGCGTGCCGCGCGGCAGGAGTGGGCCGACCACCCGCGCCTGCAGGTCGCTGATCGTGATGACGTGGCGGAAGAGGTGCTGGAGGTCGGCCACCTGGGTCATGCCGAGGTGGCGGACGACCCGCGCGAGCTTGCGCGGAAAGCTCTGCGCGTCGCAGTTCGTCCTCAGGCAGGCGCCCGACATCGGCGTCCGGTGGCAGATCGCGGCGGCCGGGTACTCGTAGAACCCGCCCGTCGGGCAGACCAGGAAGAACTCGTGCATGGTGTAGACGAGCGGCAGCCGCGAGCGCCGCAGGGCGACGCCGATCGACGGCGACAGCGCCTTGGCGAAGGCGTGGACGTGGACCACGGTGTCGTGGGGGTCGCACAGGGCCAGCTCGGCGGCGAGCGCCCGGGCCGCGGTACGGTTCCAGATCGCCTGCGCCAGGAAGGCGAGCTTGTTGGTCGTGCTCGAGATGTCGTCCTGGTCCAGGCAGACGACGCGGATGCCGGCGGCGGCAAGGCGCGGGTCGGCTGGGCCGCAGGCGGCGAACAGCGTCACCCGGGTGCCGCGGGCGGCGAGCCCGAGGGCCGAATCGAGCGCGACCTTGGCCTGGCCGCCGTTGACGTAGGCGTGGTCGGCGACGAGGACGACGTGCACGAGGCGGCTCCCGCTCCCTGAAGTGTCCCCACGTTTACCGGAATGCAGTTGATCCCGCGTAAACCTCGGGCGGGTCGGCGATCTGCGGTTGTCCTTTTCGGATCGTCCTTGCCCAGGTCGCCCCCGCTCGACCGCCTCTCATCCGACCTCCTGTGCCGGTGTCGCCATGCACGTCGTGATCCTGGCCGAGTTCGCGAGCCCGAGCGGCGGCGCCGAGAAGGTGGCCGTGGAATCGGCCCGGGGGCTGGCCGAGCTCGGCCTGAGGGTCACCTACGTCCAGGGCGTCGCCGGCCCGGTCGACCCGCTCCTCGACCATCGCAACGTCACCCGGATCGGCCTTGACCTTCCCGACGTCTGGGCGCGAAACCCCGTGGCCGCGGCGGCGGCCGGCATCTGGCACGCCCGCGCCGCGCGCGCGCTGCAGGACGCCCTCCGGCGTCTCCCCGTCGCGCCGGACGTCGTCCACGTGCACCAGTGGACCCGCAGCCTGTCGCCCGCAATCTTCCCGGTGCTGCTGGCGGCCGGCGCCCCGGTGGTGCTGACGCTGCACGACTACTTCCTCGCCTGCCCCAACGGCGTCCACTACCGTTTCGACGCGGGCGAGCCCTGCAGCCTCGCGCCGATGTCCGCCGCCTGCATCCTGGCGCCCTGCGATGCCAAGAGCCGCCTGCACAAGCTGGTGCGGGTCGCCCGCACCGCGGCGGCGCGGCGGGCCGTGTCGGGGCGCGGGCTCCACGTGGTCCACGTCTGCGACGCGAGCCGGGCGCGGATGGGGACGATGCTCGGCGGCTACGGGCTGACGCACCACCGCGTCGACAACCCGGTGCGGGTCGCCCCCGGCGTTCCGGCCGCGCCGGAGGCGGGCGACGCCGTCGCCTATGTCGGCCGGCTCACCCGCGAGAAGGGCGCCGACCTCGTCGCCGCAGCCGCCCATCAGGCCGGCCTCACGGCTTTGTTCGTCGGCACCGGGCCTCTGGAGGCGGAGCTGCGCGCCATGCCCGGCGTCGAGCTGCTCGGCTGGCGCTCGCCGGAGGCCGTGCAGGCGGAGTTGCGCCACCGCGCCCGCGCGCTCGCGGCGCCCTCGCGCTGGTACGAGACCGGGCCGCTCACCGTCTACGAAGCGCTCGCCGCCGGCATCCCTGTGGTCGCCTCCGACCGCTCCGGCGCCGCCGAGAAGGTCCTGGACGGCACCAGCGGTTTCGTCGTCCCGCCCGAGCCCGCCGCCCTCGCCGTCGCCTTCGCCAAGCTCGCCGACGATGCCCGCGTCGCCGCGATGGGCCGGGCGGCGCATGCCCGCTACTGGGCCGCGCCGATGACGATCGCCCGGCACGCCGAGACGTCGGCCGCGCTCTATGCCGGCCTGCGGCGCACGCCTCGTGATGCGATGCAGCAAGAGCCCGCCGGCATCGCCGCCGAACGCCCGGCCCTGCATCCGCTATGACGAGCGAGTCCGACCTATCGTCTGTTTCGAATCAAGTTTTCGACCGCCGCCGCGGGACCCGCAAGCGATGAATCGCCAATCCCGGCCGTCGTGTCCGTCTGCTCTGTCGGCCATTGCAGTAACACGACGGCCATTCTGTCAGGTGCCGAGCCTGTTGCCGCCGGACGGAGGCACCTGCAGCCACTTCACTGTTGATTAGGCAACGATTTTTTGTTCCAAGAAGGTGCCTTGACTTATTGTTGCAACGCAACATAAATCCGGTCGGCACCGGCGATCGCTTCGAAATCGCCCGGTGAACGACGACCTCCGAGGAGCTGAAGATGCAGACCCCGAACTTCGAGATCCCGACCGAGATGCGCGACTTCGCCGAGAAGAGCGTCGACCAGGCCCGCACCGCCGTCGGCACCCTGATGGGCAACGCGCTCAAGGCCGCCGAGCAGGTCCAGACCTCGGGCGTCTCGCTCCAGTCCTCGATGCAGGCCGCCGTCGCCAAGGGCTTCGACCACGCCCAGACCAACGCCAACGCCACCTTCGATTTCGCGCAGAAGCTCGTGCGCACCAAGGACCTGCGCGAGGCCTTCGAGCTGCAGTCCGAGTTCGTCCGCAGCCAGATCGCCGCGATGCAGGCGCAGGCCAAGGACCTCGGCGCCATCGCCCAGAACGCCGCGCGCTGAGCCGACGCCCGGCCCCCTATGGGGCCGGACATGCCGGCCGCCCCGGCGCCGTGACGTCCCGTCGGCGCCGCGCGCCGCCTGGCCGGCGACACGTTGCGCCGGGCGGCAACTGGTCTACCTTGCTGCCCGTTTCCGATTCGCACGCGAGCCGGAACGGAATCCGGACGGCCTCGAGGGACTTCGACGATGGGCAAGCAACGGACGCCGCAGGGCCGATCGACCGGCCGCCGCCCGCCCGCGAAAGCGCCGACCCCGCTGAAGGCCAGCGCGCTCGAGGCGGCCTTGCACCCGGCCGAGGACGCGTTCCCGGCGGTGCCGTCGGAGGCCGCGCCCGAGCCGCTTCACGCCCACCTGCTCGACACGGTCTCGCCCGAGGCGCTGAGCGCCGCGACGCCCGCGGCCGAACCGCAGGCCGCGCCGGCCGAGATGCCGGTGCCTGCCGACGCCAACCTCGCCGAGGCTGACCTCGCGGAGACCGATCTCGTCGCCGCGCCGTCCGCGGAGCCGGAGACGTTGTCCGAGGAGGCCGAGGCGCCGGTCGCCGAACCCGAAATTGCGGCGGCTCCCGAGCCGAGCCCGCCCGTCGAGGCCGCGCCGGTCCCGGCCGCGGAGCCCGAGGCTGCCCCCGCCTACACCAACGTGGTGCCGCTGAAACCCGCCGCGCCGTCCCGCCC
>NZ_VRUW01000140.1:0-6987 GCF_008039475.1 Methylobacterium sp. WL12
GCCTTTATCCCCCTCCACCGCCCCCCCGCCTCTTCGATTGAGCAAGGCTGAACTATCTGTGCCACGGTAGGGCCGGCAGGTAGGGCCATACACGGCGACCAGTCTTCCATCAGTCATCCATCCAGCCTGACACGGTGCCTTTCCTGGGCACCACTTTCGTGGCGCTTACCTCAGCGTTTACAGGCAGTTAGGTATCAGCAAACGGTGCTCGTGGTGATACACGAGGTGATACACCGTGTCTGTCAGCCTCCTTGATACCAGCTTACTCCTCGTGACCGTTCGATACGTCAAAGCGCTCAAAAAGGGCGCTCCCTTTAGCTACTATCGGCGTATCCCTGCTGACGTGCAGGCTCATCACCCCGGCAAGGCCTACATCCGGCTTAGCCTTGGCACCCGTGACATCCACGAGGCTCCTCGGAAGGCTGAGCGGCTTGCCACTGAGCATGAGTCGCTCAATCACTTGTGCTCCGCCAATCATAGGTGCTCCGCAGCCCGGATGGGACTCGGGTCGTCGGACTTGGACAAACAAGGTTATCAATCATGACTCTTATTGTTGCAGCTGTCGCCGCCAAGGAAGTTTGGATGGTGGCCGATAGTGCAGTGACAGGTGGTAAACTTACCCTGCGCGAGCGCGAATTCACCGCTAAGATTGAGCCGGCCGTCAATGGCAGTGCCCTGATCGGGTTCTCTGGCGACTTACACCACGCAACACGTTTATCGAGAGCCGCTGCTTCCGCAGGGACTATCAATCAGGCACTTGAAATGTTGGTTAGTGGCAGTGCCAAGAGCGATGTAGAGTTTGCTTTCGTATATCTTGACGGCGATAATCCGCGACTGTGCAAGATTTCGGGGGGCAAGTCGATGTTTGTTCTCACTCTGTATCTCGGATCGGCTTCAGCGTTTGAGGTCTTTCAACGCATTCGGAATGACCCCGCTATCCCATATGCCCCTAACGCCTTGAAGACATTCATTTGTGGGACACGCGTTGGGCCGGTTCCTTCAGAACTTTCACGTGCCACTGTCGCAATGATGGACCTTTTCGCATCAATAGAGACCCATGATGTCGGAGGTTGGTCAATACCATACATGCTGTCAGACCGTGGCGTAAGCTTCTGCGGCTACGCATATGCAGTATCTGATCCTTTGTTCGATCGGATAGCATCCGGTTCGATCGTTCCACACGGCACTGCAGCGGACGGTGGAACAAGTCTTTCGGTGACGGACCTCGATGATTACAGAGGGTTTGTGATATACTGGCTGCAAAGACATGGTGGCCTACTCATGCTCAAAACATCAGACGGCTATCAGCGCTACGATCTCGAAGGTGGTCCAAGCGAGTTCAAAGCCAAGGCGGAGACGATAGCGGGTGTCCCAGTCCACCTGTGGGTTGGCGACAAGCCTGTGGGAGACGTCAAAGCTATACGCATAATGAGCGATGATACAGGTGCGCCAACAATGGCAATCGCGGATCACGGTGATGGTTTTTCGATATCGGCAATAAATATACATACCCCATTCAAATCAAATATGGAATTCGGTAATGACGGCGCAACTGATACTGTTCAGCCAGAGCATATCGCGGTTCACTACGACATCGAGAGTGAAACAGTTTCAATCGAAGATCAGCGCTCAACTGACGGAGCAATGCTTGCAGATATCGAGTTAGCAGATTTAGATAGATTGATCGAGAGACTCATACGTACGCGTTGGCACATGAAAGAAGAAGTCTCTCATGAACTGCCGAGAGGCAAAGAGATGGCTTATGCTCTTGACCCACGTTGGCGGACCCTTGTTAGCCCGCACCCTGCGGTAGGCGGACTTCTACTTTCACTCAGGCACCCAGGCGCCGGCTGGCTTGGTTTCGTGCTTCCCGCCAAAGAAGCTCACAACCTCGGTCTTTGGCTGATTGCCAACGCCGGCCCCCCAGGCTCCGCCCAATAAGGTCAGGGACCTGTCAGTATGGTGATACATGTGGCGATACATGCGAGATTGACAATCTAGGACAGCTATCCGAAGCGAAGGCGTGGGCACAGGGAGCGGAGACCATCGAAAAGCTGCTTCACGGCAGTGATGAGGGCCGACGCTGAAAAGCTAAATTGTCAGGCTCTAGAAACACCGTTTTTCCGACGCATGATTACCTGACACGTTTCATCGACAGGCTGCCCGAAAGAACGGCAATCAGATCCTGTCTCCATTCGCGATGTAAGGAATAGGGGCGTTTATCTGACACCACTGGGGGTAGACGATGGTCAGCGAGGGTTGGGGCTTGGCAGGTGATGCTGGTTGGAAGGGTGCTGACTAAGCTACCAAGCTGACATTGCAACCGGAGTATACTGGCTTCATTAATTGAAAATGCGTTGATTAAGGCTCAACAAGATGATGATTAAAGCTTTGAATGAAGCTGAGTAGGTTGTCGCTCAAAGCTGAGTGGAATGTTGTTCAAGGTTGAACAAGGTATGTCGAGAGCGACCGGCCGAACGAATCACCTCTCTGACGGGGATCGCAAAGGCCCTCAATGAAAGGGGAATCCTTACGCCGAGTGGACGAGAAAACTGCAGGCGGTGCAAGTTGGGCGAGTGTCGAGTCGGCTTTGAAACGCGGACCGCGCAATTGATTCACCGGCTGATTTAAGCGGTTGCCAGAGGACTGCCAGCGTTCGTTTCTCCATTCGAGCTACATGGAAAGCCTCAACAGGCTCGTTGCCGTCCTGGGTGCCGCCACGGCGCCGCAAACGACATCATGGAATTGTCCCCTACTTATGCATAGCAGGGCGGCGGTCGGACGATTTGCATGTCACAGTCGCCCGAAGCGATTTGTGAGGCTTGCTGACAGCCCCTTCGCAGGTAGCCCACTTCCTACCCACGATCCTGCCCTTGCCGTTCTTGGTACGTCTGAGCCGCGGCAAGAGGCGTTTGGATTGTGGACCACTAGTGGAGGAAAGGCTTCGAACGGGAGCTTGAACGCCCCTCCGAGATCACCGGAAACTATCGGCGACAGCCTCTGTGTAAAATCCATATCCCACAGACACTTAGCAATTGTCACTTACTTAAGAGAAGAAGTCAGCCATTTTCAGCGCATTGAGGTGCGTGCCTGGCAGTCGCTTCTCCCCTGACCACTATCCATCCCCCCAATCAACAAGGTCAATTTCACAGGAGAAACCCTGCATGCCTTTGTCTGTGTTGGGGGTTAAACGTCTCTCAGACCACGAGAAAACCAATCATGATCAATCATCATCCAGCTATCCAATCAACATCATCTTCCAACAATACGACAACGGGTATGCATTCTATTTTCCTTGATGATAGTTCGCGCAACCTAATTGACCATGACAACGACGATCTCTTCACCTCCCCCTGGGACCTAGATTGGGCCGCTCAGAAGCGAGACCGGTTCTTTGAGCCTTACAGAGTACCCGTTACCGCTAAGATGACGCGCTTTCTGGCAGACATAGAGTACGTTCTGGTCACTCACGAACTGTTAGAGAAACCTCGGAAACGAATACGAACGAGTAGCGCAAAGACTAATTTCAAGGACGCCGTGTCGTCTATTGTATGCGACTTGACCCAATGTATCCTCACCGGCCACACCGACGGAATAGTACTGAGCCGCTCTGTTGCTCTGCTGTCTCTTAAATCTCGATACAAGCCTTCATTCATAGGGAAAACTCTTCCTAAAATCCTCGATCTGATGGCCGATCCCAAACTGGGATTTATTAGACAGAAGATTGGCGAGAAGGAAGCAGGAGCCAAGAAGGGATATTACACAAAGATTTGGCCTGGCGGAACTCTGGAAGGACTAATTGTTGAGCATGGCATCCAACTAGAAGATATCCGCCATAGACCACCGACTGAATGCATAGTTCTTAAATCAAATAAAGAAAGCTACTGGGATCAAACACAAGCGATTTCGTATGATGATACGCCAGTAACTCACCAGATGCGAGGCGAAGTTCATCTGATCAACGATTGGTTGGGCAGAGCTAACATCGCGTTTGATTACAGTTTAGCTCCTGTTGAACGAATGGTAGACATCAACAACAGATGTCTGAGACGGATCTTCACTCGAACTTCTTTCACCTCAGGTGGACGGCTGTTCGGCGGGTTCTGGCAAGGCCTAAAAAAACAATACCGCTATGGGATCGTCATTGAAGGTGAGCCGGCCAGCGAGCTTGATTACGGCCAGATAGCACCTCGACTGCTCTATGGTTTAGCCGGGAAGACCCCTCCTGAAGGTGACCTCTATGCCATTTCCGAGCTGGCAGGCGAACCAGAAACATGCAGGAAAGGCCTAAAGAAACTTCTCAACGCTGTGTTGTTTATGGAAAAGCCAATCACGAGCAAGCCTAAAGGCACGGCTAATCTCCTACCTCGGCGTTACACCGCGTCGGACTTAGTGCAGATGCTGAGAGAGAAACACCCGGACATATCTTCATATTTTGAGACCGGTATAGGGCACCACCTTCAGTACCTCGAAAGTCAGGTTCTAATTGAGGTTCTTATCAGATTAAGAAGCAAGGGAGTTGTGGCTCTACCTCTCCACGATGCCATTCTTGTTCCTAGATCGCGGAGACAGGAAGCAAAGGAAGTGATGGAAGAAGTGTTTCAGAAACAGTCAAACCTAAACGCTATCGTTGAGCATACACCCTGGTACACTCATAACATCATTGATCCTATAATTAGATATAAAATCATAGATACATATACTAAGATAATAGATACAAAATAACTATCCCATATAAGAGCCCGTAAGGATCACCGGCTCCCTACGTCCAGCACCTGACGAACCTCCCCCACAATCGAATCCCTCCACCAACACAGACGGCTAGACCCGTCGCAGTGAGCGAGAACCCATGTCTATTGAGATCATCATCATCCCGTCACCGAGTCATAAGCGCCGTTATGATGCCTACCTCGGTACGACCCTTCTCTGCACATCCCGAATACCATTCTACGATGGGGCAAGGGAGCTTCTCAAACTTGGCTACCCTCCCGAGGCACTGGTGAACATGCGTCACCGAGGGAAAGCCTATCCGTCCTTCGTTCCAATTGAGCTGGCCCAGGCTGCAAAGCTCACAGTTAGAGAGAACGATGAGGATGGTCTCCGCGTAAGGCTGTACGAACCGTACCAACCAAGGGAGCGCAATTGGGAGCAGGCCACTGCCTTTCAATTCGGTTCTAAGCCGGCGGGCAGCGTCACAGGCGGCAACGAAGCTGTTTCGGGTATCTGAATAGCCACAGGGCCGAACCACGGCTGCACGAGCGCCCTCTGAAGGGTGTCTCTCAGGTCGGACTTGGAGGAGAGTGCCAGCACCGTTACGCTTAGTGCTCTCCCCCAACACAATATCACAGTGTCACTACGCATAATATTTTAAGGATTTTTCGGCTACGTGATCTTATTATGGCGCAGGGGTAGGATGCAGCCATGAGATTGCTTGACAGATGCGACTTTTCCTTCAGCAGCATTGCAAAATAGACGGAAGCTCGACTAGATTTGGCAGATAATCAAGCCACGCCGTAGTCCAGTGCAATTCCATGCTGTATTGCTGAGGCGACGAGCGCCTTATCCTCGATACTCTCAGAAAATCCAATCAGTACATTTGCCCGATCATATTGCTGACTTCCTAAGAGCTGAAGCCAACCAGCATTACCTGTCGGGTCGGGCTCACGGCCTAGAACATTGTGATAGAGAGC
The DNA here is from genome assembly GCF_008039475.1 of Methylobacterium sp. WL12. NCBI lineage: Bacteria > Pseudomonadati > Pseudomonadota > Alphaproteobacteria > Hyphomicrobiales > Methylobacteriaceae > Methylobacterium > Methylobacterium sp. WL12. The sequence continues at coordinate 5,691 of NZ_VRUW01000140.1, forward strand.
GGAAATAAATGTTTGATCACTAGCGTTGACGCCGTAACGCCCTTGGAACTCTGATGACACGGTAAATGCCGCAGCCATATCGTGCAGACTAAGGCCTTGGTCTACAATTTTGACGTTATGCGAGAGGCCCAGTAAATCAGGTGTCCGAGCAAAAGAAGCCTGATATAGTCTGTAGACTTGGCCAGCATTGCCTTCAGTATCAATCGCTACCACGCCGTCGTTGAAGGCAATTCTCTCAGCATTCTGAAGAGTGAAATTACCAGCATCAGAATTGACAATGGTCGCAACACTATTTTGAACAGTAACAGTGTTTAGGCTATGTCCAGAGTTCACAAAAACCGTATCTTGGCCCAGCCCAGCATCTAAGATTTGCCCAGTTGACGGAGCTGTCAAGAAATCATTTTGGATGGTTCCAACACCGATGTCTGCGATTGTTGCTAAATCGACTGAGCCAGGTGAATAACGATGCCCATTATAATACACCACTCCATTCATCAAATCAGAAATAAGATCGCTTCCTGTACCTGGCGAGGCATTCCCAAAGTGATAAAGATTTCCAGTTGTGAGTGCCGGATCCTTTCCATAAACCGCATCCACATTAAGCCCGTGAAAGACTGGGCCACCGGCAGTCACTTGTACATGCTGGTCGAATGTAGACTGGCCGTTACTCGTTAGTGCACCTGTTGACCAGTCTCGGAAGCCATTGAAGGCAATGGCGTGACCCATCTCATGGACCAAAACTGATACAGCATCGGTTCGATTTGTCGGGATGTCGGCGCCGTTGTCATAAGGCGTTGGATCAAGCCACAGCGTATTTTGCACGTAGCTAAGCTGAAGATCAATTTTGATATCAGGTCCGGTCACTGAGCTCGGTGTCAAGCCGGTCGAAAGCTTATAGGCGGTCGGTGTCTGAAAGTTGTGAATCGCACCGGAGTCGCCTGTGTAGACATAGTAACCTGCTGTTCCGCCCCCTCTACCACTCCCATTGATCGCAGTGGGCAGGATGTCGATTTCAATATTTATATTCGCTGTGCCTGCAAGAACGCTAGACCATGTTGCAGTCGCCGCTTGTGCATCCAAATTCAGCAGGTTGATGCTGTTCGCATCCAGACCAGCCTGGTTGTTGATGACGACAGTCGCGTTTAGAGCCACAACGAGTCTCCCTTTGAGTCCTTTGAATCAATGCTACAGCTCGCTAAAAATCACATCCAGCCCTAGTCGCGCTTTGATCACTGAATTCAAGTGGCGTGTTGCCTTTTTGCGTGGCAGCATTAAATCATAATAAAGAGATATATAA
>NZ_VRUW01000141.1:0-6907 GCF_008039475.1 Methylobacterium sp. WL12
GGGATCGCGGAGGGCGTCGGAGCGCGGGTCGGTCGGCAGCGTCGTGCCCCTTCGTTCGGGTGGTTCGGCAACAGGACCGGAAACAGCGAAGTCCCGGAAACGGTTCGCAACAATCGGCCCCTCGTACCATCCCGGTGCCTGAACTCTCGGTTAAGCGCGGCCGGCGGGCGCGAATTCCGGCGCCTGTGTGATCGAGGCCGCGCGGCGGAGCGGAAGGACGACGGCGAGGCGACGCCGTTTTGCGGGACGGGCGCGATCGGCTAATCGGGTGCTCCCATCCCGTCGCCCGCCGGTCCCGGCGGGCGGCACCAGCGACCGTCCCCGGGAACCTGAACGCGATGACGACACCGGCCCCCGCGCGGCGAAGCCTCACCGCGATCGTGCTCGCCGCCGGCAAGGGCACGCGGATGCGCTCCGACCTGCCGAAGGTGCTCCATCGCCTGGCGGGCCGCAGCATGCTCGGCCACGTGCTCGCTGCGGTGCAGGCGGCGGGTGCCGCACGCATCGCCGTGGTGGCCGAGCCCGGCCGCGACGACGTCGCCCGCGAGATCGCGGCGCTGGCGCCGGGCGCCGCAATCTACCCGCAGGTCGAGCGCCTCGGCACGGCGCATGCGGTGCTGGCTGCCCGGGCGATCCTGAGCCAAGGCGACGACGGGGAAGGCGACGACGTCATCGTGGCCTTCGGCGACACCCCGCTGATCACCGGCGAGACCCTGTCGCGGCTGCGGGCGCCCTTGGCCGAGGGCGCAGCGGTAGTGGTACTGGCCTTCGAAACCGAGGCACCCGCCGGCTACGGCCGGGTGCTGACCGAGGGCGCCCACGTGGTCGCGATCCGCGAGGAGAAGGACGCCAGCGAAGCGGAGCGCGCGGTGCGCCTGTGCAACGCCGGGCTGATGGCGCTCTCGGGCGACCACGCGCTGGCGCTCCTGGAGCGGATCGGCAACGACAACGCCGCCGGCGAGTACTACCTGCCCGACGCGGTGGCGCTGGCCGTCGGCGACGGGCTCTCCGTCGCCGTGGTTCCAGTGACGGAGGCGGAGGCGCAAGGGGTCAACGACCGGGTGCAGCTCGGCGTCGCCGAGGCCGCGATCCAGGCGCGCCTGCGCCGCAGCGCCCAGCTCGGCGGCGCGACGCTGGTCGCCCCCGAGACGGTGTTCCTCAGCCACGACACGATCCTCGGGCGCGACGTGCTCGTCGAGCCGAACGTGGTGTTCGACACCGGCGTCCGCGTCGACGACGGGTGCGTCGTCCACGCCTTCTCGCACCTGAAGGACGTGCGCCTGGAGGCGGGCGCGAGCGTCGGCCCGTTCTCGCGCCTGCGGGGCGGGGCGGTGCTGGAGGCCGGCGCCAGCATTGGCAACTTCGTGGAGTTGAAGAACGCCCGCCTCGGGCCGGGCGCCAAGGCCGCGCACCTGACCTATCTCGGCGACGCCGAGGTCGGCGCCCGCGCCAACGTCGGGGCCGGCACCATCACCTGCAACTACGACGGGGTCTCGAAGCACCGCACCCGGATCGGGGCCGGCGCCTTCATCGGCTCGAACTCCGCGCTGGTCGCCCCCGTCGCGATCGGTGCCGGCGCCTTCGTCGCCTCCGGCTCGGTGATCACCGACGACGTGCCCGACGGGGCGCTCGCCGTCGCCCGCGGCCGCCAGGCGACGAAGCCGGGCTGGGCCGAGACGAAGCGCGCGGCGTTGCAGGCGGAGAAGGTGGCGCGCGCAGGCAAAGCGTAGGTCCCGGCGCGCGCACCCGCAGCCCCTTCAAAAGACGGCCCGCGCCTCTCACGTAAACGGCCCACTGCATCGCCTGCCCTGCGTAGCCACGGGGGGCTGGCCTCGTGCGGCGGCGATCCGGTACAAGCCGCCGGTCCACCGGGCGAACCGAAAGACAACTCAGCATGTGCGGCATCGTCGGCATCGTCGGTAACGGGGCAGTGGCCGGTCCGCTGGTCGAGGCGCTTCGCCGCCTGGAATACCGCGGCTACGACTCGGCCGGCATCGCCACGCTGGAGCACGGGCGGTTGGCTCGGCGGCGGGCCTCGGGCAAGCTCGTCAACCTCGAGGCGAGGCTGCGCGAGGAGCCGCTGGCCGGCGCGATCGGCATCGGCCACACCCGCTGGGCGACCCATGGCCGCCCCAACGAGACCAACGCCCACCCGCACGCCACCGCGCGGCTCGCCGTGGTCCACAACGGCATCATCGAGAATTTTCGCGAACTGAAGCACGAGCTCGAGGCCAAGGGCGTCCGGTTCGCGAGCGAGACCGACACCGAGGTGGTGGCCCAGCTCGTCAGCCATGCCATGGACCAGGGCCTCGGACCGGTCGAGGCGGTGGCCGCCTGCCTCCCGCGCCTGCGCGGCGCCTTCGCGCTCGGCTTCCTGTTCGCCGGCCACGACGACCTGCTGGTCGGCGCCCGGCACGGGGCGCCGCTCGCCATCGGCTACGGCGCGGGCGAGACCTATCTCGGCTCCGACGCGCTGGCGCTGGCGCCGTTCACCGACGCGCTCACCTATCTGGAAGAGGGCGACTGGGCGATCCTGTCGCGCAGCGGTGCCGAGATCCGAGACATCCACGGCGCGGTCGTCCAGCGCCCGCGCCAGACCATCGCGACGCAGGCCTACCGGATCGACAAGGGCAACCACCGCCACTTCATGGCCAAGGAGATCCACGAGCAGCCGGAGGTCGTCGGCCGCACGCTCTCCCACTACGTCGACCTCGCGCAAGGGCGCGTCGCGCTGCCCGAGCCGCTGCCCTTCGACTTCGCCAAGCTCACGCGCCTCAACATCACCGCCTGCGGCACCGCCTACTATGCGGGGCTGGTGGCCCGTTACTGGTTCGAGCAGATCGCGCGGCTTCCCGTCGAGATCGACGTCGCCTCCGAGGCGCGCTACCGCGAAGCGCCGCTCGAGCGCGACGGGCTGACGCTCGTCATCTCGCAATCGGGCGAGACCGCCGACACCCTGGCTTCGCTGCGCTACGCGAAGTCCCAAGGGCAACACAGCGTGTGCGTCGTCAACGTGCCGACCTCGACCATCGCGCGGGAATCCTCCGTGGCGCTGCCGACGCTCGCCGGCCCCGAGATCGGCGTCGCCTCGACCAAGGCCTTCTCTTGCCAGCTCACCGTGCTGCTGTGCCTGGCCATCGCCGCCGGCCGCGCCCGCGGCACCATCGACGCCGCGGAGGAGCGCCGCCTCGTCGACGCGCTGATCACCGTGCCCGGCCTGATGGCCGACGCGCTGGCCCGCGAGAACGAGATCGAGGGGCTGGCCCGCGAGATCGCCAAGGCGCGGGACGTGCTCTACCTCGGCCGCGGCACCAGCTACCCGATGGCGATGGAGGGCGCGCTGAAACTGAAGGAGATCAGCTACATCCACGCGGAAGGGTATGCGGCGGGCGAGCTCAAGCACGGGCCGATCGCGCTGATCGACGAGAGCGTGCCGGTGATCGTGATCGCCCCGCACGACGCGGTGTTCGAGAAGACCGTGTCGAACATGCAGGAGGTCGCCGCCCGCGGCGGGCGCATCGTGCTGATCGGCGACGCCAAGGGCGCAGCCGAGCACGGGCTCGACACCCTGGCCACGGTGACGATGCCCGACCTCGACCCGACGGTCGCGCCGATCGTCTACGCGGTGCCGATCCAACTCGTCGCCTACCACACCGCCGTTGTCATGGGTAAGGACGTGGACCAGCCGAGAAACCTCGCCAAGTCCGTCACGGTGGAATAGGCGCGATCTTTCAAACAGTTCGCTGTCCACGGCGAAAAAAGTTGGATGAAAAGATAAGGTCGGGTGAAATAATTAATCGGGGAAAAACGCCGACATATTAAGGTCGGGTGAAAATGCGATGTCAGCACTGGTCAGCCCCCATTGGAGTGGTCCGCCTTTTGATATGGCTTTTGAGCCTGGAGGACGGATGAGATGGCAAAGCCCCCGAAGCCTGAGGAGCTTGTTGCCAAGTTGCGGCAGGCGGATGTGCTGATCTCACAGGGCGAGAGCGTGGCCGATGCGATCTGCGCGCTCGGTGTGAGTTCGGTGACGTAATACCGGTAGCGGCGTGAGTTTGGCGGGCTGAAGTCGGATCAGGTTCGACGGATGAAGGATCTGGAGACCGAGAACGCTCGGCTGCGAAAGGCGATTGCGGATCTCACCCTCGACAAGCTGATCTTGCAATCCAGCCGCGGCGTGCCCACTCGACCGGGTCAACCGGCAGTTCAAGGCCGCCCACCCGAACAGGCTGTGAGTCGCCGACTTCACCTACGTCGCGACCTGGAGCGGCTTCGTCTACGCGGCTTTTGTGGTCGATGTCTTCGCTCGCCGGATCGTGGGCTGGCGCGTGTCGCGCTCGGCGCGGGCGGACTTCGTCCTCGATGCCTTGGAGCAGGCTCTGCATGAGCGCCGCCCCTTCGCCGGCAGCGGCCTCGTCTGCCATTCCGACCGCGGGTCGCAATACGTCAGCATCCGCTACACCGAACGTCTTGCAGAGGCTGGTATCGAACCCTCCGTCGGCAGCGTCGGTGACTCGTACGAAAATGCTCTCGCCGAGACCGTGATCGGACTGTTCAAGACCGAGGTCATCCACCGGCGCGGCCCATGGCGATCGTTCGAAGCCGTCGAGTTTGATCGGCCCCCACGAGGTTGTCCAAGGGTAAAGTTATACCAAACCCCGTTGATCGAGACTCACGTGGGGTAGCGTCGGCGTCGTAGCGATGATTTTGTCGTCGGGTTTGGAGCCTGAGGAGGATGTCATGGCTGCACCGGTGCCGCTGCGGTCGGACTTCGATGTCGAGGGCGTGCGTGCTCTTGCCAAGGGCGCGCGCGATCCCGCCCAGACGCGGCGCTTGCTGGCTCTGTCGGCGATCTATGCGGGTGGCGCGCGCTCGGGCGCCGCCGCTCTCGGCGGGGTCGGGCTTCAGACGGTGCGGGACTGGGTCGTGGCGTTCAACGCGTACGGTCCGGACGGGCTGATCGGCGGCAAGGCGCCCGGGGCTCGCCCGCGCCTGAGCGCCGAGCAGCGAGAGGTGCTGCGCGCCCTGGTCGAGCAAGGTCCGCGGCCGGCCGCCCACGGGGTGGTGCGCTGGCGGCTGGTCGATCTCGCCCAGATCCTGTTCCAGGACCACGGCGTGTCGGTGTCCGAGCAGACGCCGAGCCGGGTGCTACGGGCCATGGGCTAACGCAAACTCTCGGCCCGCCCGCGCCACCACGCCCAGGGTCCGGACGCCCATCCCGGTTTTTAAAATAGCCTCCCCGCCCGCCTGGAGGTGATCGCGCAGGCCGTCGGCGGCAAGCCGATGGAGATCTGGTTCGCCGACGAGGCCCGGGTCGGCCAGAAGAACACGATCACCCGACGCTGGGCCAAACGCGGCACGCGCCCCGCGGCACCCAAGGACCAGCGCACCCGGCCTACATATTCGGGGCGATCTGCCCGGCCAGAGGCACCGGGGCCGGCCTCGTCATGCCGCGCTGCACCACCGAAGCGATGGCTCTGCACCTCGAAGAGATCGCCCAGGCCGTCGCCCCCGGCGCGCATGCCTTCCTGCTGCTCGATCAAGCCGGCTGGCACACGACCACGAAGCTCGCTGTGCCCGCCAACATCACGCTGCTGCCGCTGCCCGCCCGCTCCCCCGAACTCAACCCCGAACTCAACCTCGTGGAGAACCTGTGGCAGGTCATGCGTGACGACTGGCTCGGCAACCGCGTCTTCACATCCTACGCCGACATCCTCGACCACTGCTGCGACGCCTGGAATACCCTCATCGACCGCCCCTGGCGCATCATGTCGATCGGACTGCGCACCCGGACCCATGAGTTCTAATCAGTGAGGATTGGTATTAACCGTGCGAATATCCTGGCTGACACTGATCGACAAAAGTGCAGTCAGGATGACACCGAGCCCCGCACCGAAGAAGCCGCCATAGATGGAAGCCACTCCGATCATCGCAGGACCAGTCATCGTATCGACGGGTCTCGGGCCACGTTTCGCCTGGTGGGCCTGTATCGTTGGTGCGAACGCAAACAAGATCGTGGCGAACGCGATGAGCACCGGCACAGGGCCGGTGAACAGGGCTTCGGGAAGCCAGAGCAGGAGAAGTGCACCTGACGCGCCTCCGAGGAGGGATGCGGCGGTCAGCCACCCGAGGCGGCGGTCAAAGGGCGGCCATCGACCAGGGTCCGCGAGGACAGCGATAAGATGACCCGGCATGATGACCACGGCATTCGAAGCATTGGCGATCACGGGAGGCAGGCCGACTTGGAGCATAGCTGGAAACGTGATCAGCGTCGCGCCGCCCGCTACCGCGTTGATCACGCCGCCAACCGCTCCTGCCCCCATCAGAAACAGTGTCGTCATCCAATCCATCACGCACCTCCAGCACCGGTTGTGATGGCTGCGAGACGAGATGTCTGGAACGTTTGTGACCGCTCTCAGGCAAGCTGGTAGCGGGAGGTGGCCTGCCTCCTGAAAAGTGGTCCTCCCTGAGGTATGGCTTCGAGCCATGTGGAGGATGTTTTCATGGGACGGAAGAAGCATACGGCTGAAGAGATCGTCGCCAAGCTACGCCAAGTGGATGTTCTGGTCTCACAAGGTCGCAAAGTTGCCGAAGCAATCCGGTCCATTGAGGTGACCGAAGTCACGTATTATCGCTGGCGTTCCGAGTATGGCGGTCTGAAGGGGGATCAGGTCAAGCGACTGAAGTCGCTGGAGACCGAGAACCAGCGCCTTCGTCGAGCAATTTCTGACCTGACCCTGGAGAAGCTGATCCTGAAGGAGGCAGCCTCGGGAAACTTCTGTGATCCTCCCCCGGTTCCACGGACACGGGGTTTAGCTCGCGTTCCGTTCGGCTTGCTCGGGTGTGATGTATCCGAGGGCCGAGTGGATGCGCTGCCGATTGTAGTAGCCCTCGATGTAGGCGAACA
>NZ_VRUW01000142.1:0-6644 GCF_008039475.1 Methylobacterium sp. WL12
CGCGCAGGGCCATGATCTCGTCGGTCATCGGGGGGCTCTCGGGTTCGGGGTTGGTCGTCGCAACCCGACCCTACCCGGCAACCGCCGATGACCACCCCTCAGCTACACCACCGCCTGGGACACGACCCTCGATAGCGTCCCGGCATCCGGCCGAGAGCTTGGACAGCAATTACCCAGGCCCTTGCGCGGGTGGGATTTCACTGATTCCTTCGTAGGATGGGGCGCAGCGATCTTGAGCGGTTGAGCCGCGAGGAGTTGATCGAGCTGGTGCTGCGTCTGCAGCGTCCGGACAAGACCTCGCGCACCTCCTCGAAGCTGCCCGCCACAGACCGCAAAGAGCGGTCTGTAGGGCGGAGGAAAATCCAGCCGCGGGGCGGAGTAAAACAAGGCCATTCGAGCTTCACCAAGCCCGTAGAGCCCATTTTCAAAACGATTTCCGGAGCAACCACTTACGCCGATGCGGCAACCGAACTATGGCGTTCGAAGCCGACACGCGCGGGGCGGTTTAGTGGCCTGGATTTGGACCACCCTATACGTCCTGGAACGCGGTCTGGAGGTGGACCACAGCGCCCTGAACCGCTGGGTTCTGGCCTACGCGCCCCTGATCGAGAAGCGGCTACGTCAGTTCCGTCAGCCGCACTGCGGTTCGATCCGCATCGACGAGACCTACATCAAGGTGCACGGCGACCAAGCATCTGCAGCAGGGCATCGAGAGCGACCACTTCCGGCTCAAACGGGCAATGCCGCGGGTCGGCGGCTTCCGCTCGTTCAACACGGCGCGGCGTACGATCCAGAGCTTCGAGGCCATGCTCTGGCTGCGCAAGGGCTTCGGCTTTGCCGGCGCATGGACAGTGCGCGAGCAGAACCGACTACTCGCTTTCTGCTTCGGGCTTCCCCAGGCGAACAAAGGGTAAAAGCCGGACCGCAGAGGTCGTTCCGCGTCTCAGATCCGAGTTTGCGATAGGCCCCGCTGAACGTCATCCTCGGCAGGTCGCTTCCTCCATATCCCCGTGCTAAGCGGTTAGCATGACGCGCTGGCTTGAAATCACCCTTTTCATCTCCATGATTGTTCTCGCAATGGTTATCTACTGGTGGTTCACCCGAGAAGCGCCACCGGTTGGTGGGCTGGCGCAGTAGCTGCGACTGGGGCCGACTGTAAGGGCCTGTCGAAAACGCGAAGGCGTCTTCGTTCACGGATCGTTGGCTACACCTGACGTGTATGCCGCCTCGGCCTTGGAGCCGGCCAATGATCCTGTCGGGTATCGCCGCCAAGCTGAAGCAGCGCTCCAAGGCCGATTTCAAAGTACATCTCCGGTGAAGGCCACGGTCGAGGGTATCGCGCTCTGCACTAAGCCTGACCATAATGCTGGCGTTAAAGTCGGCGGGCCGGGATGATGCGGTTCGAGCCACTGGAGAATGTCGAACAGTGGCAGCGCTGGTGATCCCATAATTCTGGCGCTTTCGATGCAGATGATAGCATACGAGAATTCGGAGCCGTCATGTCCGCGATCGACCGGGGAGTGGTGACCAGACCGCGCCAGAGAAGCCAGATGGAGTCCTACCTCCACGTCCTGCATGCATTGATGCTGCGGGACATGCGCACGCGCTTCGGCGGCTCGCATTGGGGCTACATGATCGCCGTGCTCTGGCCGGTCGTGCATATCTTCATGCTCGTGCTCATCTACGTCCTACGCCATGTGCCCGCGCCGATCGGTGACAGCCGTGCGTTGTTCTTCGCGAGCGGCGCAGTGCCAGCACTAGTATTCCAGTACGTCTCGCGCGAGGTCATGAAGGCTGTTATGACCAACCGTCCGTTGACCTACTACCCTCAGGTCAAGCTGTTCGACGTCATCTTCTCCCGTATCCTCGTCGAGATCGTCACCGGGTTCCTAGGGCTGCTCACGGTGTCGGCGATTCTCGTAGCTGCGGGCATTAATCCGGTACCAATCGATCCGTTCACATCGATGTGCGGCTATCTCGCTGCCATCCTGCTTGGCCTCAGCTTCGGCACGATCAACGTCAGCATCATCGCCTTCTTCCCGGCCTGGATGATGGGAAGCATCCTGTTCACCCTCGTAATTTATGTTACCAGTGGTGTGATGTTCCTACCAAATTTTCTTCCAGACCAAATCTACAATGTCCTTAAATACAATCCCGTCGTCGGGATCATTGAGTGGGTCAGGCTTGGATACTATCCTGATCTACCGGTAACAATCGATTACTCCTACATCCTTTTATTCTCTCTTTCTCTTTTAACGATTGGGCTACTTCTGGAAAAGCACGTCGTCCGAAAAATAAGCTGACTCTAGTTGGCCTGCCTCCTGAAAAGTTGCTCTTCGCCAAGTTTGGTGAATCAGGCCGCGAGAAGGAACCGCCGGCGGAGGAGATCGAGGTTGGCGCGGCCGTACATGGCGCGCTTCAAGGGCTTGAGGCGCGTGATCTGCCCTTCAGCCTGCACGGTGCGGAGTGGGAGGTCATCTTCCGCCAGATCCATGAGCCCGTGCGGATCGGCTTGTCGGACTTCAGCGAAATGAATGCCACCGGCATCACCATCGCCGGGATCGCCCTCGATCACCGGCACTACCACTTCCGGCTCGCCTACTCGGGCTTCGAGCATGCTCATGTGGTGCTGGGCGGTGAGAGCTTCATCGCGCTCGCCGAGAGGATGCAGAACACCCTCAGAGCCTGGGTGGCGTGCCCGGCGAGCATCGCACCGACAGCCTCTCGGCCGCCTTCCGCAATCTCGATGCAGACGCAAGCGCCGACCTCACCCGCCGCTACGAGGCGCTCTGCGCCCATTACGGCGTAAGCGCTCGGTGATGGGCCTTGCGGGTCAGGCGGCCTGAGCGGGTCCCTTGAGCAAGGTCCAGTTCCGCGGTAGCAGTTCGCCCAGGCGTCGGGCCGGACGAGCGCTTCGTGCTGCCGTCCTTCGCCGGCCAGATCGCACGGATCGAGGCCGGCTTAGTGCCGCCGGTGCTGGAGCTGGGCAACCTCGTCGTCGAGCGCGACTTCCTGCCGATGGACGACGTGGTGCGGGTCTATGCCGAGCTGTTCGACCGCGGCGTGGACATCGCCGACGGGTCGATGTTCAACGTCGCCTTGGGGTGGCCGCGTAGCATCGCAAGCGTGATGTCGGACCTGTGGCGGTACGCGCGGGTCACGTTCGAGGTCCGGGTCGCGCCGGACCAGATGCACGCGTCCGAAATCCCCGTGGCGGCCGGCGACGCGACGCGGCTGCGCCTGGCGACCGGCTTGACGCCCCGGGGCGACTGGGACGACGCGATCGCTGACGTGCTCGATCACGTTTGAATGATGTTAGACTGAATGAAACGATGAGCTGGCTGGAAGATATGGACAGAGTTTCGCTCCCTCCCATGGCGTCGCTGGCGATCCTCCCCGTAATCCTCTGCGGCGGCTCGGGCACGCGGCTGTGGCCGATGTCGCGCGAGAGCATGCCCAAGCAGTTCGCGCGGCTGGTGGACGCGTCGGAGTCGACGTTCCAGGCGACGGCGCGGCGGGTGAGCGACCTCGCGACCTTCGCCCGGCCGGCGGTGATCGCCTCGGCCGAGTCGCGCTTCATCGTGGCCGAGCAGTTGGCGCAGGCGGGGATTACCGGCGACATCATCCTGGAGCCGGAGGGCCGCGACTCGGCCGCCGCCGTCGCGGTGGCGGCCTTGCACGCGGCCAACGTCGCCCCGGAAACGGTGGTGCTGATCATGGCCGCCGACCACGTGATCGGCGACGTGCCGGCCTTCGCCTCCGCCGTGCGCGCGGCAGCCGTGGGCGCGCGGGCCGGCTACACCATGACGCTCGGCGTCGAGCCGACGCGGCCGGCGACCGATTACGGCTACATCCGCCGCGGGGCCGCGCTGCCGGAGGCCGCGGGCGCCTTCGCGGTGGCGCGCTTCGTCGAGAAGCCGGATGCGGAGGGCGCCGCCGCGCTGATCGCGGACGGCGCGCTGTGGAACTCGGGCTACTTCCTGTTCCGCGCCGACCTGATGCTGGCCGAGCTCGAGGCGCACGCGCCCGCGGTGCTCTCCGCCGCCCGCGCGGCACTGGAGGGGGCTGCCGTCGACCTCGACTTCGTGCGGCTCGACGCGAACGCGTTCGGGCAGGCGCCCAAGATCTCGATCGACTACGCGGTGATGGAGCGCACGACGCGGGCGGGCGTGCTGCCGGTCTCATTCCCGTGGTCGGACGTCGGCACCTGGGACGCGGTCTGGCAAGTGCTGCCGCAGGACGAATCCGGCAACGCGCTGCGCGGCCGGGTCGAGGTGCTGGGCACCACCAACAGCCTGGTGCACAGCGAGGGCGACGGGCTGACCACGGTGGTGGGCCTCGACGGCGTGGTGGTGGTGGCGACGCCCGACGCGGTGCTGGTCGCCTCCAAGGCGCAGTCGGGCCGGGTGAAGGAGCTGGTGGGCGTGCTGCGCGCCCGCGCCCACCCGGAGGCCGACGCACACCGGCGGATGTACCGACCCTGGGGCTGGTACCAGCGGGTCGACATCGGCGAGCGCTTCCAGGTCAAGCGCATCATGGTGACGCCGGGCGGGCGCCTGTCGCTGCAGAAGCACCACCACCGCGCCGAGCACTGGGTGGTGGTGAAGGGCACGGCGGAGGTGACGCTGGGCGAGCGCCTGGTCCTCGTCCACGAGAACGAGGCGGTGTACCTGCCGATCGGCTCGATGCACCGGCTGGCCAACCCCGGCAAGATCCCCCTCGAGCTGATCGAGGTCCAGGTCGGATCCTACACCGGCGAGGACGACATCATCCGCGTCGAGGACATCTACGGACGGTGAATCAAACAATGAATTATTTAGATGTTTGGTCCCGCCGTCTGATGATACATCTGATGCCATATGGATGGACGCGCTGCGAGACAGGTTCTCCACGGCAGCGCTACAACGACTGAGACGGTCCGACGAGCAATCCAAGCTCGTAAAGAGAGCGTGAGAGCCGCCGCGAAGCACTACGGGATCAGCCCGACCACTGGACAGAAGTGGCGTTCACGTCCGACCAGAACCGATGCGCGGATGGGACTGAAGGAACCTCACGCCACGGTGCTGAGCCTGGGGCACGAGGCGGTCATCGTCGCCTTTCGCCGACACACCCTGCTGCCACTGGATGACTGCTTCTATGCGCTTCAGCCTAGCATCCCGCACCTAACCTGCTTGTCGCTGCACCGCTGTCTGCAACGGCACGGCATCAGTCGTCTACCGGACGTCGACAAGCCCAAACATTCGCGCTCCAAAGCCTACCCGATCAGCTACTTCTACATCGACATCACACAGGTCAGCACCGAACAAGGCAAGCTCCATCTGTACGTTGCCATCGACCGCACGAGCAAGTTCGTCTTCGTCCAACTTCATAAGAAGGCGACTCAACGGATTGCGGCAGCATTTTTATGCGATCTGGTCGCAGCCGTGCCCTACACAATTCACACGCTCCTGACCGGGAATGGTATTCAGTTTACCGACAACAAGCTAGTAAACCCTGAGACCGAAGCCAAGGTGGCTGCCTATTGGGCCGAGCGCAATGAGCTGCGCTTGTACCGTTGGCACTCGTTCGAGTGGGCCTGCGAGCAGATCAAAATCGAGCGTCGTCTGACCAAACCACGCTGCCCGTGGACGAACGTCTAGAGCATTTTCGGGCTGCGCTGAATCGCATGGGTGGGGTTCGCACGGCGCTGTTGGACTGATTCACTGATCGCTCCGGAGAAGGAGCGAAGCATGGGCCGACCCTACAGCCAGGATCTGCGCGAGCGTGTGGTGGCAGCGGCCGCAACGACGTCGCGTCGGCAGGCGGCGGCGCGCTTCGGGGTCGGGATCGCGACCTCGATCTGCTGGATGGCCGCGCTGACGACGACCGGGACGGTGGCCGCTCGTCCGCAAGGACGGGCGCGCCGCTCGAAGCTCGATCCGCACGAGGCGTTCCTGCGCGCGCTGATCGACGCAAAGGACGACATCACCCTGGAAGAGATGCGCGCCCGCTTGCGGGACGAGCACGATCTCACGGTCGGGCTAGGCACCCTGTGGAGCTTCCTCGACGCACGCGACCTCACGTACAAAAAAAGACAGCGCACGCCGCCGAGCAGGACCGCCCAGACGTGAAGGTGGCGCGCGAGGCGTGGTTTGCGGGTCAGCCCGACCTCGACCCTGCGCGACTTGTTTTCCTCGACGAGACCTGGACCGCCACCAACATGGCCCGCCTGCGCGGACGGTCGCCCCGTGGCGAGCGGCTGCGCTCACCCGTGCCGCACGGCCATTGGAAGACCACAACCCTGGTGGCGGGCCTGCGCCTGTCCGGGATCGCCGCACCGTTCGTGCTCGACGGGCCGATCAACCGCAACGCCTTCCAGACTTACGTCGATCAGGTCCTGGTGCCTGAACTTACCCCCGGCGACATCGTCGTCATGGACAACCTCGGCAGCCACAAGGGACCGGCCGTGCGGGCGGCGATCGAGGCGGCCGGTGCGCGGCTTCTGTTCCTCCCGCCCTACAGCCCCGACTTCAACCCGTGTATGGATGGCTCCTGCGGGTCAAGGATGTCGGATCGGTTCGGGTGAACTGGTCGGTTGCGGCCATGTATACGGCGTCTGATCTGCAGCGGGATCGCTGCGCGCCCTGATGAAGTCCGCTTGGAGA
>NZ_VRUW01000143.1:0-6340 GCF_008039475.1 Methylobacterium sp. WL12
GAACATCCACTTGGCGTAGCTTGGCGACGATCTCTTCAGCCGTATGCTTCTTCCGTCCCATGAAAACATCCTCCACATGGCTCGAAGCCATACCTCAGGGAGGACCACTTTTCAGGAGGCAGGCCACTATAATCACGCCATCCAATGAAGCCGATAGCATGGCCAATTTCATGCACAAGCACACTAACTGCGTCGGTTTTATTGGTCGGTATGTCCGCCCCATTGTCATACGGCGTCGGGTCTAGCCATAGAATATCACGGAGATAATTCGCTTGAATGGAAATTTTTACGTCAGCAGCACCCGCGCTCGTTGGCGTAAGTCCAGTAGATAGTTTGTAAGCAACAGGCGTTTGATAAATATCGATACCGCTGGACTGCCCTAGATAAACAGAATATCCCCCACCGCCGTCTGCTCTGCCACTACCGCCGACCGCTGCCGGTAAGACACAAATATCAATCGAAATGTTATCAGATCCGGCCAAAACTGAAGACCATGTGGCTAATGCTGCCTAGGTCTCAGCTACGAGCAGGCTTATATCAGAATCGGCAAATCCGCTCTGATTGTTGACTGAAATCTGAGCGTTAAGCGTCATAACTAATTCAGTCCCCGATTCATCGTGTATGGAATAGCTAAATCAAACAGATACGTCGTTCAATCACCTCGTAAGTTTCTGCGGAAAGGGCGTCTTGTTTTCAACAGACTTGGCGAAGGGGACTTGATCTGGGGGGTAGTTCGAGACTGCCTTACCATCCTCCCTCTCCGCTATAAGGGCGCAGGCGCAGGTCCGTTTGGTGCCGCTCATGCTGTGCTGATCTCCACCCCACAGCTGCTCCAAGGAGCGCAGGAGAAGGCCAACACCTTGATCGCCGGAACTCGGCAGCAAAGCCGTGCACTGCCTAAACGATCGGCCTGGGACAAGGGCACCTGCGGCCGGTAATGTCGGATGGCGCTTCGAGGTCAAATCGTTCCGGCCTCGATACGGCGGATGAATGTCCACGATCCGATCGAGGATCACGTTGGCCAGCTTCCAGCAAGCTGTTCGCTCAGAACGCGCCCCAATCTCCGCAAAGCCGTGAGCGAGGCCAACCCCACGCAGCAAGCCTTATTGAGGCCCTCGTAGCGTTGACTTAGCCGTGCGCCCCGGCCGACATGCCATGTCCGGCTTCCACGCGCCCTGTGGCGAGTCGTGAGCCGGCTGGAACAAGGGAACAAGGCCGCGAGAAAGACCTAAGCCCAAAACGCCAACGGCCCCACCCCGGCAAGGGTGAGGCCGTCGAAATCGATGAGGTCCGGGGACCAGTTGCAATTCCCCAGACATCATAGCTCCCGCCGGGAGTCAATCGGGATCATTTCCCGAGACGATGGCGCTTTGCCTTTTGCCGGGGACAGCTACCGCTACGCCCCCTGCTTTGACGCGGCCTGAGCAGGGCTGTGAGTGATGAACTATGCCTACGAGATCCGCCGACAGGCGGAGGCGGCTCCGCGCGCTGCGTTGCCGGCCGTCGCGTCCGCATTGTGGAAAGCGTTCGGAGAGGGGCATCTGTCCGAGGCCGAGGCCGAGGCGCTGTCCGGTCTGATCGAGGTGCGGCAGCTGGTCGGAAACAGCCGCCCGGCCGGACAGATCCCGAACCCAACAGGAACCCCTGACGGGACAGGTCGTCCGTCAGGTCCCGTGAGAAGCCCAAGGAGCCGCGCCGGCTCTCGGCCGCGCACGGATGCCTCGATGGAGCGCCGACGCCGCTGGGCGGCCTCTGGACGGCTTCCTCCCGGTCTCGCGGCACGGTTCACCCTGGCCGAGCAGGCGGTGCTTGCCGTAGTTGCGGTCGAGGTGACGAAGCGCGGACGGTGCGCCCTGGCAGTTGGCGCTGTCGCAGCGCTCGCTGGGGTCAGCGAAACGTCGGTCCGACGCGCTTTACGCGAAGCTCGGAAGCTTGGCCTCGTCACCATAGACGAACGACGCTTGTCTCGGTTCAGAAGCGACACCAACCTGGTCGCGATCATCGATCAGGCATGGACGGCGTGGTTGAGACTGGCCCGAAAAGTCACTGATCTAGGGGGTGGGTGCCAAACCCGGCAGGGCACGAATACTCCTGTCTCCTACCCTGTAAATTCAGAGGGACGGAGACCGCGAAGGGGCTGCCGAGGGGCAGAGAGCAGCAGACGCGAGAGCGGTTTGCCGAGAAGCCTCAAGACCGGCAAATCCCTCAGCGCCTTATCGTGAACGCCGCGATCAAAAGAGCGCTACGAGCCCGACTCCGGCGATCATCAGTACGCCGCCAAGGACACGCCAGACAGACGCAGGATGACGCTCGAACCCCACCCATCCGAAATGGTCCAGGACGATCGAGGTGGTCACGCCCGCCATCACCAAAAGTCCGAGGAACGGTGCCGCACCGATTTGCCGCGCGACAATGAACTGCGCCAGGATGATGCATCCGCCGAGAATACCGCCGAGCCAAGCCCACCACGGCATGGCGACGGCCTGCGCCACTGTTGGCCATGCAAGCTTGCCCGAGAGCAAGCCCACGATGAGGATGCAACTGGCAGTACCGGCCACCACCAGACCCGCCGTCAACGACTCGTCGAGGCCCTTCGACAGCGCACCGTTCTGTCCCGCTTGAACGGCGTTGGCGACGCCAGCAAGAAGCACGAAGCCGTAGAGATACCACATTGAGTGCCCTGATCTGACATTGAGGTCTGTTAGGTAGGGCAGATGAGATCGATGCTGCGGGGAACAGGAACCGCCGACACCGGCTTATGGCCTGCACACACAACTGGCTCATAATCGCGCTCCTCGGACGCCTGGCCGAGTTCAAACGTGAGTTGATCCGGGCGCGGACGAGGGGAGAGGCTGAAGCGGGCGCGAGAACGCGGCGTGCGCTGGTGTCGAGTGCCGACCTTTGAAATTGACCTTGGAGCGCTGTTTCAGCTTCGCAGCGATAGCAAACAGGATCATGGACCGGCTCCAGGGCGGAGGCGGCAAGCTGGTTAGGGATGGCTAACGATCCGCGAAGAAAGGCACGCTCGCCTCCGCGGCAGACTCCGCAGCATGCCCCCTCCCCTTCCGGTAATGCCAACCTTGCCGCACAGGATGGGACTATGAAGCTGCAAAGCGACTTTGACGCCATTGCAATCCAAACCGCCGCTACGGACAGTCAGGAGGAGACGGCCCCTCGGAAACCGCTAAAATCCGCGGCTGAACGCAAGGCTCACCGCACCTACAAACCCCGCAGCAGTCGCGACACGGGGCGGTCACGCCATTATGAGCGATAGCCTTCCGATATCAGATGGTTATCCGCCCCTGTGCTTGTCCATAAGTTAAGGAAATCGGAAAGCTTCTAGAATGCCTTACGATACTAAAAAGATATCCTAATGCTATCTGATACGCGACACATAGCCATTGAGTATCCGAAGGCATTCCAGTATCTGTGAATTCGAGTTCAATTTCTTTCGCCATCGTGATCCAGCATGCCAACCATCATCTTCGCCAGCCCCAAGGGGGGAGTGGGTAAATCGACATCCGCTATCCTTCTCGCCACGGAATTAGCAGGGAAGGGGGCTTCAGTGACGGTGATCGATGCGGATCCGAACAAGCCTCTTTCCAAGTGGTCGCAACGCCCCGGCAAGCCGGAAAACCTGACTGTCATGGACAACGTGACCGAGGATACGATCATCGACGCTATCGAGGGCGCCGAGAAAACCGCGCAGTTCGTGGTCGTGGACCTAGAAGGCACGGCCTCTATGATGGTGGGCTATGCCATGAGCCGGGCCGATCTCATCATCATCCCGTCACAGGGAAGCCAGCTCGACGCCGCCGAAGCGGTCAAAGCCCTCAAACTGGTGAAGCGCCAGGAGAAGGCTTTCAACCGGCAAATCCCGTGTTCGGTGCTGTTCACCCGTACCAGTGCGGCCATCGAAACCCGAGACCTGAGGGACGTTCAGGCGCAGCTGACCGAGGCCGGCGTTCCGGTTTTTGCCACGCAGATGGTGGAACGGGCCGCCTTTCGGGCAATCTTCTCCTATGGCGGCACCCTGTCCGGCCTCGACGGCTCACAGGTCAGTAATGTGAAGGCCGCACAGCAAAACGCTCGTTCGTTTGCGGCCGAGGTTGTAGCGCTGTTGAAGGCGAACGCAGCTCAGGCGCAGGCAGAGGTGGCGTAATGTCCAACTTACGCGCAAAGCTGTTTGACGGTGACGACGATCTGGACCTAACGGCGTTCAAGCCGAAGGCCGCGCCGGATAAGGCCGCGCCGTTGCTCGAAAAGGTGAGGGAGGTTTCAGAGGCTGCGAATTTCCACAGCCGGGAACCGACCAAGGTCACACCAAAACCCGCGGCCGATCCCACTACTGCAGCCGCCGTAAAACCCCGCAGACAGCCCCGGACACACCGGACGGGCCGCAACGTGCAGTTCAACGTCAAAGCCTCTCAGGACGCCATCGACGCCTTCTATCGCATATCCGACGAACAGGGCTGGGTGCTGGGTGAAACGCTCGAGCGCGCCCTGTCTGCTCTGGAACGGGACCTCACCGCGAAACCGTGATCCGGAAGCCTGTCACCGATATTTAGTTTGATCTGTTGGTTGATCGGCCCCCACGAGGTGGCTCTTCGCCAAGTTTGGTGGATCAGGCTGCGAGAAGGAACCGCCGGCGGAGGAGATTGAGGTTGGCGCGGCCGTGTCGTCCTGGGCAAACGCGGTGGCGATGAAGGCCGAGACGACGCGGCGGCCCGAGCGACCCGCATGAGCAAGGACGTTGCGCATGACGTGCACGCGACAGCGTTGCCAGGTGGCGTTCATTACCTTGGCCATCGAGGCCTTGATGTCCTCATGCGCGTCCGAGATCACGAGCTTGACTCTGCGCGGACCGCGCCGGGCGAGCTTGCACAGGAAGTCCGTCCAGAACGTCTCGGCCTCCGACGGGCCCACGTCCATGCCAAGCACTTCACGACGGCCGTCACTGTTGACACCGACCGCCACGATCACCGCCACCGAGACGATCCGTGCGTCCTGGCGCACCTTCACGTACGTGGCGTCGATCTGGAGATAGGGCGACTCACCCTCGATGGGGCGGTTGAGGAATGCACGCGTTCGTCGATCTCCTGGCAAAGACGACTGACTTGGCTCTTCGACACGCCGGTGCCACCCATGGCTTGGACGAGGTCATCGATCGATCCTTCGACAGGCTCAGGATGAGGGGGTCGAGATCCCCTCAATGTAGGCCTTCTGATCACCCGCACTGCGCCAAGAGGCACTGAACCGCAAGGTCACGTTGAAGTAACCCCGTGCTCGAAGCGCTGGCGGCCAAGGGCCACCACGTGGGCCTGTCAGCCGTACCCGAGGATGGGACGCGCATCCGATGATCGAGGCTGCCGTACTCAGTTTGTCGAGTCCGGCGTTGATCGCCGCGATCCGACCCGAACTTGCGATGATCCATTTTTCTGCAAATCGAAGACACTGAACGCATCGAACAAGATAAGATTGTGGGATACCCGATTTCAAGCGAAACGCCCCAGCAAGCTACAAAGCATGACGGCTTCGTTACGTGACAATCTTAATGTGTGACAACACTGTCGCCTTCTCTACTGCCTCACGGGGAGCTATCCACCGGCACAGTGGTTCGAAAAGGAGGCAGCGGACGGGTGGAGAAGAACCGTGTCATCGATGAGATCGCATCTGTGACGAACCACCCCAACAACCGAACTTATATTATACTGACTTTGCTACATTTTCCAGCATCGCAAGTACCTGTCGTAAACGATTCGTAGCAAGGCGGCCAATATTTTCTGGTCCGAACTGAGTGCTAATAAATGTACGACCCGCCGCAGCGCGCATCCGCCGTAATTCTGGGTCGCGATAAACTTTCTGCAATACTTCAGCAGCCTCCATTACGTTAGGCTCAGCCCATGACTGGTGATCGGTGAAGGTATACTCGCCATCCATGAGAGCTCTTAGCGTATACGAAATTGGAAAACCTGTCTCGTCGGTTAAGAAATCTGTATTTCCTGAAAAGTTTGTTCCTACTACAGGTTTTTCAAGCGCCATTGCTTCTGCCATACCGAGTCCAAAGCCTTCGGCTCGGTGAAGTGAAACATAGCAATCGGACTGTTTGATTAGAGAAAGAATTTCAGCCCGTGTTAAAGTCGAGTCAATCACGCGGATGCGTGAGTCTCGCGCCGCAGCCGCCGCGACTAAGGCTCGCGTCTGAGGGCTGTGTTCGGGTGCACCGGTTGATTTAATGATAAGACCAACGTCTTCATTACCCGGAAATGCTTTAGCAAAAGCTTCCAACACTCCGATAGGATTCTTGCGTGAAGGCCACGAATTGTAGTCAAAGCTGAAA
>NZ_VRUW01000144.1:0-6256 GCF_008039475.1 Methylobacterium sp. WL12
GTTTTATTATTCATCTGTTCTTGTGATTTGCAGTAATCATTTCGAATTTGGCTTATAGCTATGCTGTTTCCATTATTGCGCACAATTTCACGCTGTGGAGTCGTTCTTTACATATCATAATCAGTCAGGCTCCGCAGTTAAACGTCGGACAGCAGACGTTTTATGTATCCGATTTGGGTCGGAAGCAGCTCCCTGCAATAGGTACCAGGCGTCCGGCTTCTTCCATTAAGCGCCATCACTCCGCTTGCCCCGCGCGATCTCTCTCATCTTGTCGTCGGGCAGCGGGCGTTGCAGGCTCAATGCCTCCTCGACCGGCGCCTCTAACCACGTGCGCCACTCCTCCGGCGTCGTCAGCAGCACCGGCATCGCCTTCGGATGCACGGGGCCGACGACGCCGTTCGCTTCGGTCGTGAGGAAAGCGTAGAGGCGGTGCTCCTCTTCGACCGGCTCATCGCGCTTCGGACCCCGCACGCCCGTCCAAGGCCGCCAGATCCCAGCGAAGGCGAACAGTGGCCGGTCTTCATCGAGCGCGAACCATACGGGGGTCTTGCGCGGCTTCGTGTCGGCGTACTCGCTGAACGAGGACACCGGGACCAGGCAGCGCTGCTCCGGCTTCAGCCACGGCCGCCAGTAGGGCGACTTCACATTCCGCACGTTCGTGACTGGGTGCTGCGGTCCCTTGCTCACCGGCGAGGGGAAGCCCCACCGCATCATCGCCAGCTCGCGCTCGCCGTCGGCCAAGCGCACGATCGGCGCCATCTGATCGGGGAAGATGGCCGGCAGCGGCGGCAGGTTGCCAGTCTCGTCGCGATCGACCCCGAAGGCCTTTCGGATCGCGTCCTGGCCTTTGTCGAGGCTGTAGAGGTTGCACATGCCAGCACCGTGCGCCCGTCAGGTCCGCGAGGGCAAGCCGGCGCGCCCGTCGCCACCCTCGACGCCGATCGCGGCTCGACACGTCCGGCCGTACTGGTTCGGCTGCTTGGTCCCAACGGCCCGCTGGTAGCGGCACGTCTGCGTCAGCCGAAGGTACACGTCGTAGAGGTCGGCGTGCTCTCCAAACAGCCCCCGGAGGCGCGCGAGGTCGTAGGCGCCGCGCCGTTTGCACGGCGGGCACTCCACGACGAGACGGCGCCCGCGGAGATCGCATAGGCGCTCCATCAAAGCCGCCCGCGGACATACCCGTGCGAGACAAGCCGATCCCGCCGCAGCGACCGGCGCTCGGCCTCTGCGAGGTCGGCAAGCGCATCCTCAACCACGCGCACGAGCGCGACCCATGCGTCGCCACGAGCCGCCCGGCGGTAGGCGAGCGCGATCGTCTCAGCCTCGGTCAGCCGGATCTCCACAGGCGGTTCGTGCGGCTGGGGGTGCATCGGCGCTCCGAGTCGCCCAAGAACATACAAGGAACAGACAGTAAGCAGACCGACGGTTCAACCATGGCGACGACGGCCAAGCGCGAGGCGGTGAGATGGTGTGGAGGGCGGGGTAGAAGGCCAATGCCGACGCCACTTTACCGCTTCCACTGCACGAACGGGCACGACCTTGTCGCCGATCGGCAGGGCAAGCGGCTGCCGACCTGGGCGCTGATGCGCGTCCACGCCGAGCGGGTCGCGTTGGACGTGATGCTCAGCAGCCCTCGGCGCGATTGGTCGACTTGGACGGTTGAGGTCTACGACGCATCCGGCCACCAGGTGCTGTCGAAGCCGTTCACCGACGTGCTCGACAACCGGCCAACGCGATAAGGCTGAAGGGAAGCACCATGGGGATGAAGACGACGTTCCTGGTGCAGACCTTCATTATCAAACGGAAGCGGCTCGTCCCCGGCGACCGCGAGGTGGCGCCGACCGAGAGCGGGGCGCTGAAGAAGGCGGAAGCCATGGCCGGCCGGATGCCGGGCACCGCGGCGCTCAAGATCGTCGCCGACGACGAAACGGGCGAGCTGGAGAGCGCAACGATCCTTGGGCAGTTCGGCGAGGTGCCGGACGATTTTGCGGAGAGCCTACAGGGCGGGTGAGAGCGGCAGCACGACCCAGCAGGAGACGACCGTTGCCCGCCCGTCATCAGGCGCCACATGGGCACCTCACGACACGGAGGAATGCTCATGCCCGACGAGACCAAGCCGAAGAACGGCACCACCCCTATCCATACTGAGAAGGGAAAAGCGCCCGCTCCGAAGACCGAGGAGGGTGAAGCCTTGGAGGGCGCTGATCCGTCCGACGTCCTGCCGGAGGACCCCGACGAGCAGAACGATCTCGCGTAGCACCCTGCTCGGTTCGGCCCCGCCCGATCTGCTCACGGGCGGGGGAACCCCAGATCTCACCAGCTAGGCCGATACGCAGTACATGGCCCGAGTGCAGGATGCCGGCACTTGGTTAGAGGCACGTCACCGCGGCGGGTGCCCCAGTGTGCCGGAACGGGGCGCTGAGCGGCGTCAGGCCGTCTCGGCGACCTTCTTACGTCCGCGCGCCTTAGGAGCTGCCTCGGGCGCTTCTACAGCCTTGGGCTTCCGACCCCGGGTCTTGGGCGCCTCGGAGACCGTCTCGTCGGCTGCGGCAGCCTTGGGGGCCGCCTTGCGCAATTGGCCAAGACCGAGGGAGCGCGCCAGCTCGGAGCGCTTGGCGGAATAGCTTGCGGCGGTCGAAGGGTAGTCCGACGGCAGGCCGTAGCGTGCGCGGTAGGTCTCCATCGTCAGGCCGCTCTTGGTCAGATGGCGCTTGAGCGTTTTGTAGGGCTTGCCATCGAGGAAGGAGATCAGCGCGTCCGGCGTGATGGACTTCTTCACCTGCGCGGGCGTCGGCTTCTCGGGACCAGCGGGCTCGGCAGGCGTCGGGTTGGCAAGAGCTGCCACCGCCGCGTGCACACTGGCGATGACGTTTGGCAACTCAGAGACCGGCACGTTGTTGTTCGACACGTAGGCCGCCACGAGGTCGGCAGCGAGTTCCATGAAGTTGGTGGATTGAGCTTCGGCTTGTTCGTCCACAGTGATCCCTTTCATCGAGAGGATCTATCGCTCTACCGCCCAGGGCCGTTGGTCAAGCTACTTCTATGAAGAACACACTGCCGAATGCTGCAATACGGATAGAGATTTTTTGCGGTGCGCTGCTGTTGCAGATGCGGGCATCAGCCAAATGCATCGCTCCTGACCCTGTGCTGCCGCAGAGCGCGGCGCAAAAGTCGGGGTCGCCCTGACAGGACGCCCCGGCCACTCTTCACCGAAACCATATCACTCAATCATGCGCACAGGTCACGGCAGGCTCGCGTGATCTTGTGCGAGGCGTACCTTGATCTGCATGAGAGATCGGTAGATCTCACGCCGGTAGCGTACACACAGGACAATCGAAGTGACCAAAGATA
Organism: Methylobacterium sp. WL12; assembly: GCF_008039475.1. Classification (NCBI taxonomy): domain Bacteria; kingdom Pseudomonadati; phylum Pseudomonadota; class Alphaproteobacteria; order Hyphomicrobiales; family Methylobacteriaceae; genus Methylobacterium; species Methylobacterium sp. WL12. The sequence goes on from NZ_VRUW01000144.1 coordinate 3,352, forward strand.
ACCTGGGGTTGAACCCTGATATGCTCACAATGGCGAGCGAACTGGTAGCGGCGTACGTTTCGAACAACCGCGTATCATTAAATGAGCTTCCGGGATTGATCGGCACCGTTCATGCAGCCCTCAACGGCATCGCAAGCGGCACAGCCGCCGGTAGTGCCACCGCCACGGACGAAGAGGTCGAGATGCCGACCTCGGCACAGATCCGCAAGTCGATCCGGTCTGACGGGCTGGTCTCCTTCATCGACGGCAAGACGTACCAGACCCTGAAGCGTCATCTGACGAAGCACGGCCTCGACCCACATTCGTACCGGAAGCGCTTCGGCTTGCCGGTCGACTACCCGGTTACTTCAACCTCATACTCGGAGAGGCGCTCAGCGCTGGCAAAGCAGATTGGTCTGGGCCGGCCTGGCCGTTCGGCCGCCTGAGCAGGATAGCTCGATGTCGCCTCGACCGGATCAACCGGCGAGGCGACTTTCACAGCTTGATGTTGCGCGCCGAGAGTAGCCGCCGCGTGGCAGTGACCAGCATCTCGTCGGAAAACGGCTTCGGCATGAACCTCGCCCCCATCGGCAGTTGATCCTCAGCCGGTGTTGCAAGGCCAGATACGACGAGGATTGCGACCTCAGGCCAACGCGCGGCGACGGCCTTCGCTAACGTGAAGCCGGTCAACGTCTCTCCTGCTAGATCCACGTCTGCGATCATCGCAACGATCTCGGGCCGAGCGGTCAGATGCGCGGTTGCCGCATCGACGCCCTTCGCCTCAGCGACCTCGAAGCCCGCATCACCTAGCGCCGCGGCCATTGCCATGAGCTGGACGGGCTCGTCCTCCACGACCAGCACAGCCGCCTGCATTCCCGCCTCTGCCATGCGCGCATCCTCGCGTTGCCAGCCGTAGGAACACCTCTGACGCCGATCTCGCTCAAATGCTCGGTTCACAAATTCGAGCCGGGAGCCTGCTTCGGGCCTCAACCGGCGCCATATCCGCCCTTGGAGTTGCTAGAGCCGGTAGACGGTGGCTTCCCATCATAGCCGCCGCTCTCGGGCGCGTGGTCTGGGTTCGGATCAGGCAACCCGGGCGACGTGGGACCCGCGCTCTCGACCGGCGGAGCTTTCGAGGGATCGAGCGGGCCGCCCGGCGGAAGGGTGCCGATCGCCTCGGACTTGGTCGTGTCGTCGTTGCTCATGGGGTCCTCGCCTATGCTCTATCAGGCGAAGGCACCCCGTCGACGGAGGTTCCCCCTACGGGACGCCCGCTCCGTCACCGGGCCGTAATCTGCGCGAGCCCGGGAGTGCGCCCAACAAGGCCACGAACGGCTCTGACGGCACGCGCCGGCAGCTGCACCAAGCCTCCGATCGCAACAACGGCAACGACGGTGAGGATAGCGCCGACGATCTTCAGCATGGGTAGAGCTCCGGTGCATGCGGCGCCTGCAATGAAGCGGCGGCGGTTCTGCCGTTGAGGCAGCGCTCCGAAGGTGGCGAAGTTATGGGCCGGTCAGTGCACCAGCATCATCAGGCCCTGGCCTATGAAGACCACGAGGGCGAGCTTGAGGATAAACCCGGTATCTTCAGCAGCTTCGCGCATCGCTCGTCTCCGTCTCTGATGCTTAACGATCTCCTACATCGATCCTCGAAGATAGGCCCGTTCATACATCGTTAGGAGTTGTCCGGCCCTGCACTCAGAATATGGTTATCGCCAATTTAAAGCGTCCGTGATCCGTTAGGTATTTAGTAATAATCTCAGGCCTACTAGATGCAATTGTCGCTATCGGAGCAGGTGCCGTCTAACCCGTGGTGGACGCGCTTGGTGAGCTGATCCATGCAAGTGCCTCAATCCTCTCCCCGAAGCACTCTGTTCCGCACCGCACTCGCCATCACCCTCATCGCGATCGGCGCCGCCGGCTGCGCCTCAATGACGGACGTGATGCCGGCGCTGGACATCTCTCATTGGTCGAGCTGGTCGCTTCGCCTCTCGCGCTTGTAGGGGCGCGCACCCCAGCGCCGGATCGGATGGCGACCGCTGGCAGGCTGAGGTAGACCCCGGCCCCGGCATCGGACGGGGCAGGGAGCTAAAGGGGCATGAGGACGAGCGCACAGGCCGACGCGGCCCAGGCCCGGGCCGAGCTGGCGGAATGGAAGGCCCGCCCGTGGTGGCGCCGGATCGCGGTCTGATGGTCATGCGAGCGCTGCGCTGGATCTTGCTGCTTTGGAGTGTCGTTAGCCTAGGATCGCTCGTGGTCCAGGGCGTGATCCTCAGCGACCTGCTCACTACGCCTGGCTATGGCGCTCAACGCCTTGCGACCCTGATGTCCTCGGTCGTATTCTACGTGCTCAACATCGCGTTCCTCTGGCTGACCCGACCGAAGGCGTCTCACAAAGGCTGACGGATTGGCTCACGATCGCCGACGTCGTCGTTTTCTGGCAGGGTAAGGGGATGACGAACCCGTCCCTGCGAACCGACATTCTCGCCGTCGTCATCGAGAACCGCGAGCTACGCGCCCAGCTCGCCGAAACGCAGGATCAATGCGTGGAGCTGGCGGTGGACGCGGGCGAGCTGCATGCCGAGATCGAGGCCTTACGGGGCCGCCTGGCCCGGGCTGAGCGCGAGCGCGACGCCTGGCAGGCCGAGGCAGAACGGGACCGGCGCGCGGGCTGACGGCGCGTCAGGGCTTGCGACAGTCCTAAGGCATCGGCGCTACCTCCTAGCGAGCCAATGGGAGGCAGGGGAGAAGGAAAATATGATTTTCAAGACCAAAAGCCGTTTGAGCCCATATGAAAAACAAAAGTTAAGAGAGAAGTTTCCGCCCGATATTGGAAAATCAGCAAGGAATGAACTTCGTAAGATAAACGCCACGTTTTGCAATAATACGGCAATAGGTCTTACCGTTGCAGGATACTATATACC
>NZ_VRUW01000145.1:0-6181 GCF_008039475.1 Methylobacterium sp. WL12
AGCAGGGTCGCGATCGGCAGGGATGGGCGGAACGGGCGCAGGACGATCGGCAGGGCGAGGCCGCGGGCGGCGACCGGGTCGACGACGGCGAGCCCGAGCCCCTCGGCGACCAGGCCGCAGCGGGCGGCGGTGTACTGGGCGCTCATCCCAAAGCGCGGCGCGAGGCCGGCCGCGCGGAACGCCGCCTCCACCGCGTCCTGGAACGCGCCGGCCGCGCCGGCGATCAGCGCCGCCTCCGCGAGGTCGTGCACGGTGATCGCGCGCCGCGCCGCCAGCGGGTGGCCCCGGGGCAGGGCGCAGACCGCATCGACCGTCAGGAACGGCTCGGCGACCACCCCCGCATGGCCGGGGCGCGGGCGCACCAGCCCGAGGTCGCACTGGTCGGACGCCGCCCAGGACCAGATCGTGTCCGGCGCCGGCACGTGCACCGCGACCCGGGCGCCGGGATGGGCCGCATGAAGCCGGCCGATCGCGCGCGGCAGCAGGCGGGCCACGAGCGACGGCTGGCAGGCGACGCGCAGCGGCCCGCTGCCGACGTCGCGGATGCGTCGGGCGGCCTCGCGCAGGTGGTCGAGCCCGGCATGGGTCCGCTCGACCTCGCGGGCGAAGGCCGCACCCTCCGGCGTCGGTATCGCGCTGCCGTGCCCGCGCACGAACAGGGGGAAGCCGAGTTCGCGTTCGAGCTGCGCCACCGCCCGGCTCACGTGCGGCTGGCCGATGCCCAGCGCGTCGGCCGCCCGGGTCATGCCGCCGTGGCGCAGCACTGCGCGAAACAGGTCGAGATGGGCCGGATTCATCATGCCCGATCCGCATGGATGGCGAAAGATTGGGCATTTGACGGCATGGGCCCGCGATGGTTGTCAAGGCCGGCGGCGGCAAGCGGGCTGCCTCGGGGGGATGCGCGATGAGAGCCATGTCGGCGGGGTGGGGCAGCGGGTTCCTCGGCATCTTGATCTTCAGCGCCTCGCTGCCGGCGACCCGCGTGGCGGTGGCGGGCTTCTCGCCGCTGTTCCTCACGGCGGCGCGTGCCGCGATCGCCGGGCTCATCGGGGTGGGGCTGCTGCTGGCTTTCCGCGCGCCGCGGCCGCTGGGGCGCGACCTCGTCCCGCTGGCGATCGTCGGGCTCGGCGTGGTGATCGGGTTCCCGCTGCTCACCGCGCTGGCGCTCCGGCACGTCACCGCGGCCCATTCCATCGTCTTCCTCGGGCTGCTGCCGCTCGCGACCGCCCTGTTCGGCGTGCTCCGCGGCAACGAGCGGCCCAAGCCCGCCTTCTGGCTGTTCTCCGGTGTCGGCAGCCTCGCGGTCGCCGGCTTCGCCCTGGCGCAGGGCGGGGCCGGGTCGCCGGCCGGCGACGGCATGATGCTGGCGGCGATCCTGCTCTGCGGCCTCGGCTATGCGGAGGGCGCCGCGCTGTCGCGCCGGCTCGGCGGCTGGCAGGTGATCTCCTGGGCGCTGGTGCTGTCGCTGCCGGTCACCCTGGCGCTGGCGCTTGCGAGCCTGCCGGGTACCTGGGACGTCGGCTGGCCGGCCTGGGCGGCGCTGGCCTACGTCTCGGTGTTCAGCATGCTCGTCGGCTTCGTGTTCTGGTATCGCGGCCTAGCGCTCGGCGGCATCGCCGGCGTCGGCCAGCTCCAACTGCTGCAGCCGTTCCTCGGCCTGGCGCTGGCCGGCCTCCTCCTGCACGAGCCGGTGGCACCGGGCATGCTGCTCGCCACCGCCGTGGTCGTCCTGTGCGTGGCGGGCGCCAAGCGTTATGCGTAGGCGTTTTTGCAGGTCGGACGCCGGACATGACTCAGCTTGTCCCACGGCCGAACGAGACGCGGGCTCCCATGCGCGCCAAGTGAATTCACGCATCGTGCAGGCGAAGCTGCCACGTTCCTCCTTCCCTCCTCTACGGGAGAGGGAAAGGCGCGGGGCATCTGACCTCAGGCTGCGCTGGCGCTGGCCATGGCGCTGCCGGCGGCCTCCGCGATCGGCTTGAAGGCGTTGACGAGGTCGGGGTCGACCTTGCCGGTCATGCCGCGGAGGATGTCGTAGGCAGCCTCGCCCGAGTGCGGGCGCTTGTAAGGCCGCCGCTCGATCAGCGCCCCGAAGATGTCGCAGACCGTGATCAGCCGCACGAGGTCGGGAATCTGCTTCGCGGTCAGCCCGTCCGGATAGCCCGAGCCGTCGAGCGCCTCGTGGTGGGAGCGCACCACCGCGAGCATCGCCGCCGGGTAGTCCTGGCCCTGCAGCATCGCGATGCCCAGCGCCGGGTGGGTCCGCATCACCGTCATCTCGTCCGCGTCGAGCCGGCCCGGCTTGTTGAGGATCGCCAGCGGGATGCGGGCCTTGCCGAGGTCGTGCAGCAGGGCGGCCTGGGTGAGGTCGCGGCAATCCTGCGCGCGCAGGCCGAGCTGCCGGGCGAAGGCCGCCGCGAGGCCGGCGACCAGCAGGCAGTGCTGGTGCGTCGCGTCGTCGAAGCGCCAGACCACGTCGAGCCAGCCGCGGATGTCGGCCTTGTTGAGGGCGCCGACCACGAGGTCCGCGCCCGCCGCCGCCACGGCCGGCGCCGGGCCGCTGCCGGCGCGGCCGAGGTCGAAGATCCGGGTGAGCGCCGTGTCGGCCTCGGCGATGGCGGCGCGCACCTCGGCCTGGCCCTCGCCCGGAACGAGGCTGCGCAGCGACGGCAGCAGGTCGCGCATCACCGCGTCGGCCCGGAGCGTGCGGGTCGCGCCGAGCGCCTGCGCCTGCAGGTGCGCGCGGGGCGAGTCCTCGTGCAGCACGCAGAGGAACGGAACCTGCGCCGGGCCGAGGCGGTGCATGTACTTGTGCAGGCCGGACACCTGCTGCGAATGCGCGAGCGAGGCGTCGCCGACCACGGCGACCACCTGCGTCAGGTCGGGCGCGTTGCGGGCCTGGTAGGGATCCAGCAGGTCGACCACCAGCGGCTCGCCCAGCGGTCGGAGCTGCCCGGCGAGCCTCTGCCCACGATCGGGCTGATCGGTGAGGATCAGGATGGTCTTCATCGTTGTGATTCGCCGCCCGCGCTTCGCCCCGGTTGAAGCATCATGGGCACGAAACCTCACCAACGATTAAAGCAATCGCAGATGGAGCGAGCAAAAATTAGGCGCCGTGCATTGCTGAACAGGCGCGAAGAGGCGTCTTATAAGCCTAAAGGCCTCTGCGTCCGGCCGCCGCATCCGGCCGCGGCGACAGGTTCCGGGGCGGGGCGGGGGCGCCGGAGGGCACCCCCGCGCGGCCGCTCAGGCGATGTACTGGGCGCCGTTGATCGTCAGCGTCGAGCCGGTGATGAAGCCCGAATCCTCGGCCGCGAGGTACTCGACTGCGCGGGCGATCTCCTCGGCCTCGCCGAGGCGCCCGACGGGGATCGTCGAGATGATCTTGTTACGCACCTCCTCGGGCACCGCCATCACCATGTCGGTGGCGATGTAGCCCGGCGCGATCACGTTGACGGTGATGCCCTTGGCGGCGCTCTCCTGGGCCAGCGCCTTGGCGAAGCCGATCACGCCGGCCTTGGCGGCCGAGTAGTTGGCCTGGCCGATCTGGCCCTTCTGGCCGTTGATCGACGAGATCAGGATGATGCGCCCGAAGCCGCGGTTGCGCATGCCCTCGATCACCGGGCGGGTCACCGTAAAGGCCGAGTCGAGGTTGGTCTTGATGACCGCCTGCCACTTCTCGAAGCTCATCTTGTGGAACAGGCCGTCACGGGTGATGCCGGCGTTGTTCACCAGCACGTCGACCGAGCCGACCTCGGCCTCGACCGCCTTGATGCCGGCCTCGCAGGCGGAAAAGTCGCCGACGTCGAACTTGAACACCGGGATTCCGGTCTCGGCCTTGAAGGCCTGGGCCGCCTCGTCGTTGCCGCCGTAGTTGGCGGCGACCTTGTAGCCCTTGGCCGCAAGGCCCTTCGAGATCGCCGCACCGATGCCGCGGGTGCCGCCGGTGACGAGGGCGACGCGTTGCTGAGCCATGGTTTCCTCCGGTTTCTTGAACTGTTTTCTGGGCCGTGACCGGGTCGGCGCGACGGGGTCGCCGCCGGCCCGGGGATGATGCCGTCATGCCGCGTGCGGATGGCGTCCGCACGCGAAATGTTTTGCTTTGGGCCTAAAGACGGATTTTCGTCTCGGGGCTCAGGCCGCCCATGCGCGCGATGCCGCTTATGCGCGCTCGATGCACATGGCGACGCCCATGCCGCCGCCGATGCACAGGGTGGCGAGGCCCTTCTTGGCGTCGCGGCGCTTCATCTCGTGCAGCAGGGTGACGAGGACGCGGGCGCCGGATGCGCCGATCGGGTGGCCGATGGCGATGGCGCCGCCGTTCACGTTCACCTTGGCGTCGTCCCAGCCCATGTCCTTGTTCACGGCGAGCGCCTGGGCGGCGAAGGCCTCGTTGGCCTCGATCAGGTCGAGGTCGGCGGGCTTCCAGCCGGCCTTGTCGAGCGCCTTGCGCGAGGCCGGGATCGGGCCGGTGCCCATGATCTTGGGGTCGACGCCGGCGGTGGCCCAGGACTTGATCGTGGCGAGCGGGGTGATGCCGCGGCGCTCGGCCTCCGAGGCCGACATCAGCACGATCGCGGCCGCGCCGTCGTTGAGGCCCGACGCGTTGGCGGCCGTCACCGTGCCGTCCTTGGAGAAGGCGGGCTTCAGCTTGGCCATCGCCTCGACGGTGGCGCCGTCGCGGATGTACTCGTCGGTGTCGACCACCACGTCGCCCTTGCGGCCCGGGACGGTGACGGGGGCGATCTCCTCCTTGAAGCGCCCCTCCTTGCGGGCGGCCTCGGCCTTGTTCTGCGATGCCGTGGCGAACTGGTCCTGCTGCTCGCGGGTGAGCTGGAAGGCCTGGGCCACGTTCTCGGCGGTGGTGCCCATGTGGTAGCCGTTGAAGGCGTCCCAGAGCCCGTCCTTGATCATCGTGTCGACGAGCTTCACGTCGCCCATCTTCTGGCCGCCGCGCAGGTACTGCGCGTGGGGGCTGAGCGACATCGACTCCTGGCCGCCCGCGACGATGACCGTGGCGTCGCCGTTGGCGATCTGCTGCATGCCGATGGCGACGGTGCGCAGGCCCGATCCGCAGACCTGGTTGACGCCCCAGGCGGTGGCCTTCTCGGGGATGCCGGCGGCGATGGCGGCCTGGCGGGCCGGGTTCTGCCCGGCGCCGGCGGTCAGCACCTGGCCGAAGATCACCTCGTCCACGTCGTCGGGGGAGACGCCGGCGCGCTCGAGCGCGGCCTTGATCGCCACCTTGCCGAGCTCGTGCGCGGGCACCGTGTTGAACGCGCCGCCGAACGAACCAACCGCCGTGCGCGCCGCGCCGACGATGACGATGTCTTCGCTTGCCATCTGAAACGTTCTCCTCGTGGTCGGCCGGCGCGTCTTCAAGGTCGCGCGCTCGCAAAAGGCCGTTCCTCCGGATGAAGGGCCTCGCTCGGTCGAAGTCAAGAAGGCTGGAGGGTGGGGCGTAACGCTTGCGGGGCGACTGCTCCATCGCGGTCGACGCTGTGGCCGGGGCGAATTAGCATTATTCCGCGGGAAAAGGCGCCAGATGGCTATTTTCGTCGCCGGCTGAAAGCCTTAAGGTCCGAGCAGGCGCGTGGGCGGCTCCCGGCGGCGGGGGCCCGGCCGTGGTCGTCGCGCGATCGGGGAGAGGCCGCAAAGATGGCGGACAGCGTCAAGGCACAACAGACCGTCATCAAGAAGTACGCCAACCGGCGCCTCTACCACACCGGCACCTCGACCTACGTCACCCTCGAGGACCTCTCGACGATGGTGCAGAACGGCGAGGACTTCGTCGTCTACGACGCGCGCACCAGCGACGACATCACCCGCTCGGTGCTGACGCAGATCATCTTCGAGCAGGAGAACAAGGCCGGCGCCGACAACCTGCTGCCGGTGGCGTTCCTGCGCCAGCTGATCCGCTTCTACGGCGACAGCATGCGCACGATGGTGCCGAGCTTCCTCGAATTCTCGATGGCCAACTTCGCGAAAGACCAGGACGGCCTGCGTGAAAAGTTCTCGACCGGCTTCAGCGGGGCGGGCTTCGGCTCCTCGGCGCTCCAGACCGCGATCGAGCAGCAGGTGCGGGCCAACATGGGCTTCTTCGGCGACGCCATGAAGATGTTCACCGGCTTCACCCCGCCCGGCGTGCCGAACGCCAACACCAATGCCGGCCAACCCAGCC
>NZ_VRUW01000146.1:0-6084 GCF_008039475.1 Methylobacterium sp. WL12
TGTTCGCCTACATCGAGGGCTACTACAATCGGCAGCGCATCCACTCGGCCCTCGGATACATCACACCCGAGCAAGCCGAACGGAACGCGAGCTAAACCCCGTGTCCGTGGAACCGGGGGAGGATCACTTCATCAGCGTCGCGACATGGCAGCGCCCGATGGCGATGCCCTCCTTGTTCAGCAGGTCACGCAGCATCCGGCTGCCTGCGAAGGGGAGTTCGAGATGCAGTTCGTCCATCCGCCGCATCACGGCGAGATCGGCTACCGAGACCGGTCGTGGCAGGTAGTAGACGCTGCCCCGGCTGAACCCGAGCGCCTTGGCCTGGCCGGCGATGGGGAGATTGTGCCCGCGATCGATCATCGCTTTGCGCTCAGAAGACCGGCCTTGCCGAGCGCGCCGGACAAAAAATCGTTGGTCAGCGTCAGTTCGCCGATCTTGGCGTGCAGCGTCTTCACGTCGATGGCTGGTGCCGCCTCCGGCCTGGCCGCGGCTCCGAACACCCCGGCGGCCCCGTCGAGAAGCTGAGCCTTCCAAATCGTAATCTGATTAGGGTGGACATCGAACTGCTGAGCCAGTTCAGCCAGGGTCTTCTCGCCTCGCAGGGCAGCCAGAGCCACCTTCGCCTTGAAGGCCGGGAGGTGGTTCCGGCGCTGTCGCTTGCTCATCATTGCTCCTGATCCGCAGCCATCCTGGCCGCCGTCAGGCAGAAACTCCACTCAGCCCCACTGTGCAGATTCCCCGAGCCACCTCTCAACCATCTCCAGCAGCGCCACGCCGGCCGCCGAAATGATGTTGCCCCTGCCGCCCCATGGAAGCGGCACGAACGGGATCACCACCTCCGGCAGCACGGTCTCAGACACTTCGGCCTCCTGGTCCGCATCGTTGCCGCGCATCCATACGACCTGACTGCCGTGGTGGTTCTCGGGGGCGGCCAACGAGGGTTCCGCGTCCCCGCCGTCCTCGGCGTCGGTGTCCCCGTCCATGCGGTCGAGGATCGCGAGCAGGTTGTCCGCGGTGTCGAGGGCGGACTGCGCCGCTTCCTCGATCACGCGTCGGGTCTCGGCCGGCGAGGGTGCCGGAGGGACGTGCGGCGCCACGGCGCGCGGGCGGAAGGCGATGACGTTGTCCATGGGTCAGGCGTCCACCAGTGCGAGGAGTTCGCGGGCAAACGCCCTCGTCTCAGCGGCGTCGCCGTTCTCTACGGTGGCGAGCGCCAGGGTTCTGATGCGGATTTCGCGGTCGGTCACACTGTCAGGTTGGCGACGGCGGGCTTCATCGACACAGCGACTAACAACGCCTCCAAGAGCCTCCGCAAGGCGCACCACGAAGTCTCCGGCTTCGTTGGTCTGGTTCTCGTCGTCGGGACGAGACCGCGGCTGAGCGGCCAGCCCATAAGAGATATCGCTGAGCACAACAGCATGCTCGCGGAGCGTGTCGAGCGTTCGCATCGACATCGCCGAGAAGTCGATGCCTGCAAAGATGTTTCCGAACGGATCTGGCTTCCTGCCGTGATCGGTGGCGCTGGCGGCCCCGGCCATGACCGATGATCCGCGCCAATCCACGCTGGCCACCGCACAACAGCTTTCGATGAGAGACCGCACGGCCTCCTTGTCGATATTCTCGTCGGCGTCGGGCAGCCCGTCCTCTTCGTAAGCCCCCTGCGCCCAGACGTGCGGGATCACCGCACGGGCCTGAACCGCCAAGTCGCCCAACGTGCGAGCTGGTAGCTTGAGGATTGTCAGGGAGAGTTCACCGGCCGTCTCGAATGCCTTTTCCTCAATGTCGCGAGCGTCTGAAACACCGGGGAGGGCGTAGGCGGCCTGAAGGTCCGCCTTGCTCGGGCCACCACGAGCCTTCGCGGCCTCTATGAGAGCCGTGAAGCGCTGGTTTGGCTCTCGGTTGGCTTCGACAGCCTTGCGCCACGTTGCATGGGCGGTATCGAACTCACGCCCCATCGCCAGAAGGCTAGTGGTCGGCTCCGGTCCTGTCGGCATAGGATGCGCCATGCTCTCGGCCGCCGCATCAGAGGTCGGGGCGACGCCCCAAGTGGCTTCGATCCGGGCGCGAATAGCAGGATCGCGCAGGTCGCCGTTGCACATCAGCTCGTGCCGGATGAGCGTTTCGAGTTGGGTGTTAGCGTCCCGTTCGTTCGCAGGCTGGCGACGGTCGATCTCAGCCGCGATGCGATCCCGGATCTCCGCAACGCGCTCCTGCTCACGTTCCAGCAAGTCGCCCGCGGCGGTGTTGACCCGGAATTCGCCCTTGCTCCCGTTGGCGTAGGGGAGGTGGAGTTCGGTGCACCATGCGTTCGAGGCCGCGTCGAACCGATCAAACAACGCTCCAAGCTGCGTGACGCTCAGAGCTGACAGATCAATAAGCGCGGCCTGTTCAACGGCGAAGGCTCGCGCGTCAGGCGCGTCGGGAACGGCCTTCGGGTCCGGCTTGGTCCCGCTCGTCACGCGGTCGGCGGTCTCTCTGAGGGCAGCGGCGCGCTCTTTCAGGGAAGGGCGGTCAGCGCCCCGGCGGAAGGGATTGGACAGTCTGAGAGAGGGCACGGGCGTACTCCTGTGATCCTGTGATGAAGGGATGCCCGGCGGGGCCGACCCGCCGAGAGCGGGCGGCGTTAGGCGTCGTCAGATGCCTCAGCTTCGGCCTCAGCGATGGCCCAGGCCGGAAGGCTGCCCTGGGCTCTAAAAAGCACGGCATCCCGAGCCATGGAGTCCGGTTCATCCCCAAAGCCCGCAAATCCCGGCGGCAGCGCCGTTCCGGTGATGGCGAGCACGGCGCGGGTAAGGGCGACAGCCGCCTTCATCTGCCGGTCCTCGCTGCCGCAGAGAGAGACCTCTAGCTCGATCGTTGCAGCCAAGGCTGCGAGCGCGAGACCGTCGAAGGCCCGCGGCGTCGGCAGAGCTAAGATTTCCTCACAGAGATCCCAGCACCGCCACAACACGAGGCGGCAGGCTTCCTCCTCAACAGAGCCGATGCGGCCGCCGCTGCCGATAGGCTTGGACGCCCGGTCCTCGGCGTAGGCGTTCAGCAGACGAGCGAGATAGTCGGCGCGACCGTCGCTCGCGACCGGCGCCGAGGCGGCCAGCGCTGGCAGCGGCAGGGCAGCGGCCATGGAGCCCGCCAGCATGGCGCGACGGCCTTGGTTGGTCTCGGGCGTGATGCCCTCGGCCTTGGCCTTCATCCCTACAAGCCGCTCGCGCAGGGTCGGCTTCGAGGGGCTTCGTTGTAGTATCTTGATCGCTCGCATTGGAGTGTACTCTTAAACTTGATAGCTCGATAGACATGCAGCCTTTCCGAAAAGGACAGGGCTCAGAGTAGGGAGGCGAGCCCCGTGAGCACGCAGCCGCCGCCGATGATCGCGACGGCGGCCAGCAGCTCGCCGGCCATGCTGATGAAGCGCCGGCCATGGGCGAAGGCGGTGTCGGGACGGATCGCGGCGACGGCCTGCCAAGGCTCGTCCTCGCCGGGCAGGGCTTCGTTTGCCGGGGCAAGCGCCGCATGCTGGCTGTAGCGATCAACGCCCGGCAGCAGGCGAGCCGGCGAGGGCGGCAGGCGACCCGATGGGAAGGCATAGAGGATCGTGACGGGCGGCAGGTTGCTGCCGAGGAACAGGGTCAGGTCCGCGACGCGGGCCTCGGCGATGCCGTAGCCAGGCTGATGGGCGGCCGAGAACTCCGTCTCCTCGCCAAGCCACCAGCGCAGGTGCCCGAGCAGGGCGAGCGCCCCGAACCGGGAGGCGCAAGGCGTAGTCACCAGGGCGTCCGTAGCGGCGTCGTAGTCGTCGTTGGCAATGACCGACGCCTTGCCCTCGGGGGCGACCTGATAGGCGTCGTAGGCGCAGGGATGGCGAAGGGAAAGGGGCGGGCCGATCAGCCCGGCAGAGCGCAGGGCTGGCTCAGTTCGCTCGCCAGCAAGCGCCAGCGGCGGGCAAGGCCGAGCGCCCAGGCATGGGCCGCGCGCTGGTCAGTCTCGCCGGCAGCGATGCGGAGCCGGTAGGAGGCCGCAAGGCGCAGGCAGATCGCGTGATCCTGCCGGGCATGCAGCAGGCGGACGGCAGGGGAGCGGATCAGGTCGGAGACCATCGGTCCGGCCTCAGTGCGCGCGGACGAGGCGGGAAGCCTTGGCGGCAGCCCAGGCACCCTTGAGGGCGTAGGACATGCACACGCCACATGCGTCGCCGGTCACTTCCATGCGGGCCTGAGCGGCGCGGGTCGCAGCGCGCATGATGGCGGAGCGATCGAACGTGCCATCACGGCGGGTCAGGGCCTCGGTGCGGGCGAAGCGCTTGGCGCTCTCGGTGGCGGCGACGATAGCGGCGCGGGAGGTGATGAAGGCGCGGCGGGCGTCGGCGGTCAGGCGAGGATCAGCAGCGCGGGCGATGTGCGAGTGGGGGATGAGGTTGGCGTAGCGCATCGGGGCGGCTCTTCGTCATATGATTTCGTTGAAAATCAGATTGAAGATATGACCGTCGCCTGTCAATGCCTTTGTCCGACGATTGACGAAAAAATATGACGTGCTATCTTGCTGGCATGCTCACCCCCGCTTTGTCTCGCGCAGCGCGCGCCCTTCTGGACTGGTCGCAGGAGCAGTTGGCGGAGGCGTCACACCTCGGCCTCTCAACCGTCCGGGATTTCGAGAGGGGGCGTCGCGTGCCGAGCCACAATAATCTCGCGGGCATCGAGCGCGCCCTACGGGACGCTGGGATCGACTTCACGCCCGAGAACGGGGGCGGGGCTGGCGTCAGGTTCCGAGTGCGAGCGGACGGTGCGCAGGGCGAGCACTGAGGCGGTGGCTTTCGTTTGCACCGTTAGTCAGGGGGCTTTTCGGGTCCAAGTCTTCCAAGCCGGTGTCTCGGGCATTGCCATCATCAACATCGGTCATGACGATGCCGAGCCTCTGAACTACTCGGCAGCCGTAGGACTAGATGTGCTACCTGGAGGGCTCTCTGAACTCTATTTCCACATCGTTGAGGCCGATGGCGCAACTGGCGGGGAGCACCTCTTCTGGAGCGGCAAGGATACTGGCTTCATCGTCAATCCTGAGGATCGGGAAGCGACCCTTGTTAGTGTCCTTACTGGTCTCAAAGGGCTCCTCTCGATGATAGGGCCAGACGAGTTCGTATGGTTCACCTATGACGAGCGCTTACCCAAGAAAGCCCTGCTCAAGTTCCAGGCGATCCGGCAGACCATCGAACGCTGCGGATACGCCGTCATGTCGACACGCGCCTCGGCAGGGCGGAAGGCATGGAAAGCCATGCGCTTGCCATCAGCCGCAATTGACATCGAGGAGGCCGAGGCCAATCCTATTGACCTGAGGGAATGAGGCCATGACGTTCGAAGAACTGGCAGTGCTGGCCGAGACCGCTGAAGAGCGGGCCAAGGGCTATCTGCGCGAGGCGCTTGCCGATCCGGACATCAAGGCTGCCGTGCACAGCCGCTACGTGCCACACGTCTTGGCGGGGCCTGCTGTCGCGAACGACCAGCCTCGGGCACCTTCCAAGGGGCGCAAGCGAGCTTAAGCACTGTCTCGCCCAACAGCGTATTGACCTGTTGGCAAACAAGCAAAGATGCTTTTCTCGAAAGCCGAGCCCTGGCCCGGCTAGTAGTGAGATGAACGAAGCACCCGTCGCCCCGTGATCAGATCGGGGAACGGGCCTGCCTCGCCCTCAGCGATCCATTAAGCGCCTGCTAACTACGAGCCGACACGCTCGCTGGCATGTCAAAGCGTACCAAGCGGACCGCACGAGCCCTTCTCTGGATCACGTCGCTGTCCCTCTGCGGCTTCGCGGCCGCCATGCTGATGCAGGCCAACCGGCCGTCGGATCAGGGTAAGCGCTCGGTGGAGGCTCGGCGTTGTATTTCGGTCGCGTCGTCTTCCTGAAGGCCGGCTGACCGAGGGGATGACCGTGCGCCGATCTGGATGTTTTGCGGTGACGAGATGCTTTTCTAGCCCGACGTCGTGCTGCGGCGGCCCGACGTCGTGCTGCGGCGTGCTGACAGGGAAAGGATCAATCCCAAATCGGCCTGTGCGGTCGACAAAGCGCCCTGCGTCCACACCAGAATGATCATCGTGCGG
>NZ_VRUW01000147.1:0-6021 GCF_008039475.1 Methylobacterium sp. WL12
TCTTCGCGAGGTCGATACCGACCGTAACAAGTTCGGACATGGGTGGCTCCTCAGCTTGAGGCGACAACATCCCGACTATGCCCCAACGCAACGCCGGGAGCAGGAGCCATCCACACCATCAATCGAGATGGCCTTTGCCAAGCTCAAGGCAATGCTCCGATCGGCTGCAAAGCGCACCGTTGCCGACCTCTGGGACGCCATCAAAAACGCCTTCGCTGCCTTCAAACCAGACGAATGCCGGAGCTACCTCGCCGCCGCGGGATACGACGCTTATGATCCAACCTGATCGGATGCCGCTCTAGCAACGACATGCCCAGCCGGCGGTCGGTGTGACGACGCAGCTCCGCGAATGGGGGTGTCGCAGGTGCGACACCGTCCCAGGGAGATGCTAGGGGCAGCGGATGGCCGCCAAGCACTCCCGACACATCGCCCTGACCGAGCCGCTGATCGCCTACGTCGAAGGGCAGGTCGCCAAGGGGGACTACACATCCATCAGCGAGGTCGTCAGGTCGGCGCTCAGACTTCTGATCGAGCACGACGAGGCGAAGTCCCTCCGCGTAACAGCATCGAACGGGTCGGCCCATGGCCGCGCCTGAGGATGCCATCGCGGAAGCCGCCTACGATCCGGCGAGGCTCGCGACGCTCGACGGCTATGGCATCCTCGATACCGAGGCCGAGCGAGGCTTCGATGACATCGTTCTGCTGGCGTCCCGGATCTGCGGGACGTCGGTCGCGCTCGTCAGCCTCGTCGCCGGCGACCGGCAGTGGTTCAAGGCCCGGGTCGGCTTCGACCCCTGCCAGACCCCGCTGTCGCAGTCGGTCTGTGCCCACGCCCTGCGGCAGCCCGGCCTGTTGGTCATCCCGGATCTAACCGCCGACCCCCGGACCCGCGACAACGCGCTGGTCACCGGGGAGCCGCGGCTGAAGTTTTATGCCGGTGCGCGGCTGGAGACGCCCGAGGGCGTTCCACTGGGGACTCTGTGCGTGATCGACATGAAACCCCGACCGGAGGGGCTGACGACCGAACAGACCGAGGCCCTGGAGGCACTGGGGCGGCAGGTCATGGCGCAGATGGAACTGCGTCGGTCGATGGTGGCGCGCGACGACGCCCTGCGCACCGCCCGGGAAGCGGACGTCCGCCACGGCCAGATCCTCGACAGCGCCCGCGACTACGCCATCGTGACAACCGACCTCGACGGCCTCGTGACCGGTTGGAGTGCCGGTGCCGAGGCCATCCTCGGCTGGTCCGAGGCCGATATGCTCGGCAGGCCGGCACGGCTGTTCTTCACCGAGGAGGACGCGGTGGACGGTGCGCCCGAGCGCGAGATGCGCGTGAGCCGCGAGGAGGGCCGCGGCAATGACGAGCGCTGGCACGTGCGCAAGGACGGGTCGCGGTTCTTTGGCCTGGGCGAGATGATGCCGCTCCGCGCCGAAGACGGTACGCATGTCGGCTATCTCAAGATCCTGAGGGACCGGACGGACCAACGTTTGGCTGCTGAGGCGCTGCAGCGGCAGACCGACCTACTCCAGACCGTAACGGACCACGTCAGCGAGGCCGTGATCCAACTCGACCGCGACGGCCTGGTCACCTTCGCCAACCGGACCGCGCACATCCTGCTCGGATGGGACGCCGACGCCCTACTCGGACAGGACCTGCACGAGGCCGCCCACCACCATCATCCGGACGGGCGGCTGTTTCCGGCGTCCGAATGCTGTTTCGTGCAAGCCATCCGGGAGGGGAAGACCCTCCGGCAGCGCGACGCCACGTTCTTCCATCATGACGGGACGCCCATCGAGGTCGTTTGCTCGAATGCCCCCATCCTCCAGGGCGGAGCGGTCGTCGGGGCCGTGCTCACCGTCTCGGACGTCACCGGCCGCCGTCTGGACGAGCGTCGCCTCAGGAAGGTCAACGCCGAACTGGAGCGGCGGGTCGCGGAGCAGCGCGCATCCGAGGCGCGGCAGCGCTTCCTGCTCGACCTGACCGACACCCTTCGCGACCAGGGCGGCCCGCGCGGGCGGATGCAGGCGGCCGTCGACGCCCTCGGACGCCATCTCCGCGCGAGCCGGGTGGGCTACGGCTTCGTCGAGGAGGACGGCCTCTCCGTCACCCTCGGCACCGAGTACGTCGACGGCGTCGCGACGCTCGCCGACACCTACCCCCTTGATGCGTTCGGCCCCGGGAACGTTGCCAACCTCCGGAACGGCCGGACGTCGGTCTATCCCGACGTCGAGGCGGATGCGGACACGGCCGGCCTCGGGATGGACGCCTTCGGCATCGGCGCCATCGTTGCCGTCCCCCAGGTCCACGAGGGACGCTTACGCTCGGTCGTCTACGTGAACCAGCGGGAGCCGCGGGCCTGGACGCCCGACGAGGTAGGGTTGGTCGAGGAGGTCTCGGCCCGGATCTGGGACGCAGTCGAGCGCGTCCGCGCCCAGGGCGCGTTGCGGGCTCTAAACGAGACGCTGGCGGCCCAGGTCGCCGAGCGCACCAAGGAGCGCGACCGAATCTGGCATGTGAGCCAGGACATGCTTGGCGTCGCCGACGCGAACGGGATCTGGGTGAGCATCAATCCGGCGTGGCACCGTATCCTGGGATGGGACTACCACGACATCGTCGGGAAGACCTCGGAGTGGCTCGAACATCCCGAGGACCGGGAAAGGACGCGGGCTGAGGTCAAGCGCCTCGCCGACGGTGCGCTCACGCTCGCCTTCGAGAACCGTTTTCGGGCGCGCGACGGAGGCTATCGAACCCTGTCCTGGACAGCCGTTCCGGTTGAAGGGCTGCTCTACTGTGTCTCCCGCGACGTCACCTTGGAGAAGGAGCGCGCCGCCAGCCTTTTGCAGGCCGAGGAGGCGTTGCGGCAATCGCAGAAGCTTGAGGCCGTCGGCCAGTTGACCGGGGGCGTAGCGCACGATTTCAACAACCTGCTCACGGTCATCAAGTCATCGACCGACCTGCTCAAGCGCCCGGACCTGTCCGAGGACCGGCGGGCCCGGTACGTCGGCGCGATCTCCGACACCGTAGACCGAGCCGCCAAGCTGACGGGGCAGCTCCTCGCCTTTGCTCGTCGGCAGGCGTTGCGCCCGGAGGTGTTCGATGCCGGGCGCAGCGTCCGGGCCATCGGCGAAATGGTCGGCACCCTTACCGGCGCACGGATTACAGTCGCGATCCACGTCGGCGGCGAGCCCTGCTACATCAATGCGGACCCGAGCCAACTCGACACCGCCCTGGTGAACATGGCGGTCAACGCCCGCGACGCGATGGAGGGGGAGGGGAAACTCGACATTGTTGTGGAGGCGGTGGGCGTCGTGCCCGCGATGCGCTCGCAACCAGAGCGGAACGGCGACTTCGTCCGGATCTCGCTCACTGACACCGGTTCCGGCATCCCCGTGGATCAGATCGACCGGATCTTCGAACCGTTCTTCACGACCAAGGGCGTCGGCCAGGGCACCGGCCTCGGCCTGTCCCAGGTGTTCGGCTTCGCCAAGCAATCGGGTGGCGAGGTCGTGGTCGAGAGCGAGGTCGGACGCGGCACCACATTCTCGCTCTACCTCCCGCGCGCGGAGATCGATTTCGGCATACCCGAAGAACCCACGTTCGTTGACAAAGTCGTCGACGGACGCGGCACCCACGTCCTCGTCGTCGAGGACAACCGCGAGGTCGGGACCTTCTCGACCCAGACCCTCCAGGAACTCGGTTACGGCACCCATTGGGTGACGAACGCCGACGACGCCCTGGCGGCGCTGGCAGGAAGCCCCGGCAGTTACGATGTCGTTTTCTCCGATGTGGTCATGCCGGGCATGAACGGCGTCGATTTTGGACGCCAGGTGCGACGGTTGTATCCGGGCCTGCCGGTGGTGCTGACCAGCGGCTACAGCCATGTGCTTGCCGAGGAAACCGACCACGGCTTCGAGCTCCTGCAGAAGCCGTACTCGGTCGAGGCGTTGTCGCGTATCCTCCGTCGGGCCGCCTCCAAGCGCCTGCGACGCCGGGCGATGTTGGAGTAGACGCCGGATCGCATCCGCATTGTCCGATCCGGCCTATCGGTCGCCATCGCGTGCTCCGCCCGATGCTTCGACGATGGCCAGGCGAACCTGGGGATACCGGGAGACGGACCTGCCACGCGTTTCATGTTGCGACGCAGCATGGCGAGGGGCGTACGCTCTGGGAAGCGCTACCCTCGCATCGACGGGTGAGGGACGGCATCGGGTCGAAAGCTCGACGGGCGGAACCAGGATGCTGCCGTCAAGTCGAAGGCCACCCCGATGCGCATCGTCCCCAACCTTGCCGCCCTTACCCTCGCCATACTCCCGCTTCCCGCGATGGCCTCCTCTTACGCCGAGCAGATCGGCACCATCGAGCGCCGTCTCGATAGCGCCGGGGCGGTTCAGGTCGCCGGACTGCAGGAGGGGCACACCCTCCGAACCGG
Organism: Methylobacterium sp. WL12; assembly: GCF_008039475.1. Taxonomy (NCBI): domain Bacteria; kingdom Pseudomonadati; phylum Pseudomonadota; class Alphaproteobacteria; order Hyphomicrobiales; family Methylobacteriaceae; genus Methylobacterium; species Methylobacterium sp. WL12. Next base: position 4,431 of record NZ_VRUW01000147.1, read on the forward strand.
CTCGCCGCGAGGCATCACCACGGCGCGCCTCGCCGCACCGAGCGATCCGGACATGGTCACGACCGCCGACCACGTCGCCGTCGCCAGAACGTTCATCAACCGGGCCACCGACGAGAACCGGAGGGGTGACAAGCGTTCGTGCGAGAACACCATGACCCAGGCCAAAGGCATGATCGGCGCCCTACCTTAGGCGGCCTTGCCGGCCGCTTCGGGTTGCGGTTTGAGCGACTTCACTTCTGCGACCGGCCACCAAGGCTGGCCGAGCCCGGCGGGGATGCGTCATGCCGCTGCGAGCGGCGCCTCGTCGGCGCCTGCCGCTGTTGACCTACAGACTGTGCTTCCCCCGAAACTCTCGACCCGGACTCCCCCCGTCCCGGCGCGCTTCGCGACGTACATGAGGCGGTCGGCCTCGCGGATCGCGGTCGCCCAGTCCAGGGTCGTGCCGGGACTCACGACGAGGGCTCCCATGCTGACGCCGATGTGATGTCTCGATCCGCTCAGGCCGTCGCGGAGGCGCCGGTGGATCGTCTCCACACGGGAGACCGCCGCCGCGACCGTGCTCGACTGCAATAGGAAGACGAACTCGTCTCCCCCGAGCCGCCCGAAGCGGTCGCCCCAACCGATTGCTGCGACGCCGGCCAACGCTAACCTGATGAGGACCTCGTCGCCTTCCGCATGTCCGGACGTGTCGTTGACGGACTTGAAGCCGTCGATGTCCGCGAGGGCCAGCACCGTCACCGATCCGTTCGCCGCGCATCCTCCCAGGGCCAAGTGAGCGTGCGCCTCGAACGATGCCCGGTTCAGGATACCCGTCAGCGCGTCGTGACGGGCTGCGTATCGCTCCCGCTCGTAGACCCGTCGCAAAACGCAGACGGTGGCGACGACGAACGCGTAGGCTCCGAGCCGAACCACGGCACGGACCGTCGCCGCGAGCGGTGACAGGCCAGCGTCGAACCCATGGATGGGGAGGATGTTGAGGAAGGCCGCCACCAGCGCGACGCCGCAAGCTGCCCGCGGTCCGAGGCGCCAGCCGGCCAGTGCGATCAGCGGAATGTACAAGGGACCCGTCCCGACCTCCGGTACGAGCCAATCGAACACGACGAAGGCCATGCACGAGCTCGCCAGCACGGCCCAGATCGCACTGCGCGAAACGACGTCGAGGCGGTCGATAATGTCTCGCGGATGGATGGTGGGGATCATCGGGCCAAAGTCTCTAAGGCTGGCCTACACCTCGTCGGAATAGCCTTCCGAAGGCGACTGTGAGGTGAATTTCCTAATATTGCCCTGGCCTGGATCGAGGCAGGCGGAATTATGATCCGAAGTGAAAAGGTTTTCCGCGCGCTATCTCGCACGATGCTCCAGATCGAGGCTCCAGGTGCGAAGGAGATACCACCCTACCAAAAGTCGTTAGCGGCCTTTCCAGGCATCGGTTCGAAATGTGAGGATTCGTCGAATCATGAACTCGTCTCCCGGGCCCGATGGATCCTTTCATCGCCGCTCGGGACGGGAGCCGATGGCGGAGACGCCTACGCCAAACAACCCGCCGCGGCGGTATACCGGGCGGGATGGGGTTCGGCGCGGGGTCTCAGGG
>NZ_VRUW01000148.1:0-5932 GCF_008039475.1 Methylobacterium sp. WL12
GGCGGGCTCGGCCGGTAAGCCGGTGCCCGGCCACCGCGTCGCGATCCTGCGACCCGACGGCAGCGAGGCCGGCGTGGACGAGCCGGGCGAGATCGCCGTCGCCCGCCCCGACCCGGTGATGTTCCTGCGCTACTGGAACCAGCCGGAGGCGACCGCGCGCAAGTTCACCGGCGACTGGATGCTCACCGGCGACCAGGCACGACGCGACGCCGACGGCTACGTCCACTTCGTCGGCCGCGACGACGACCTCATCACCTCGGCGGCCTACCGGATCGGTCCGGCCGAGATCGAGGACTGCCTCTGCACCCATCCGGCGGTGGCGCTCGCCGCCGCGATCGGCAAGCCCGACCCGCTGCGCACCGAGATCGTGAAGGCCTTCGTCGTCCTGCGCCCGGGCCATGCCCCCTCGCCGGAGCTCGCCGACGCGATCCAGGCCTTCGTCCGCACCCGGCTCTCGGCCCACGAATACCCGCGCGAGATCGAATTCCGCGATCACCTGCCGATGACGACAACCGGCAAGATCATCCGCCGGGCGCTGCGCGACGCGGGTTGAAGCACCGGCTCGCCAGGCTCGGTCGGTCCGCCTTGCGGGGAGCCCCCTCTCCCCGCGGGCGGGGAGAGGCCCGCAGGCACCTCGCCGTGCCTGCGGGAAGCGGAGGCGGAGCCGCAGCGGCGGTGAGGGGGAGGTGCCGGACGAGGCTCTTCCGTCGAACCCCCCTCACCGGCGGCTGCCGCCTCGCTTCGCCGACGACGAGGTCGGCGAAGCCCTCTCCCCCACCGAAGTCGGGCCTGCCCGACTTCGGCAGGCAAGATCGGATCTCGGGCAGGCCCGAGATCCGTGCGGCGAGAGGGGATGCGCAGCGACCGACTTGCCTCAGGCGAACAGGCGCTCGCCCTGAAGGTCCTTGTACAAGCCCGCCACCTGCTCGCCGTAGCCGTTGTAGATCAGCGTCGGGACGCGGGTGTCGGTGCCGAGCACGCGTTCGCTCGCCTGGCTCCAGCGCGGGTGCGGCACGGCCGGGTTGACGTTGGCCCAGAAGCCGTACTCGGACGGGCCGAGCGCCTCCCAGAAGGTCTTGGGCCGCTCGGCCACGAACGAGACCTTCACGATCGACTTGATCGACTTGAACCCGTACTTCCACGGCAGTGCGAGGCGGATCGGCGCGCCGAACTGGTTCGGCAGCGGCTTGCCGTAGATGCCGGTGGCGATGAAGGCGAGGTCGTTGCCCGCCTCCTCCATCGTCAGGCCCTCGACATAGGGCCACGGATAGAAGGTACGCTGGCCCGGCGCCATCTTGCGGTCGAGGAAGGTCGTCAGCTGGACGTACTTCGCCCCCGAGGTGGGCTTGGCCAGCGCCACGAGCTTCGCCAGCGGGAAACCGGTCCATGGCACCGCCATCGACCACGCCTCGACGCAGCGGTGGCGGTAGAGCCGCTCCTCCAGGCCGACCTTGCGGATCAGGTCCTCGACCCCGATGTCGAACGGCTTGTCGACGAGGCCGTCGACCTTGATCGTCCACGGGCTGGTCTTGAGGGCGTCGGCCGCCGGCAGCACGGTCTTCGAGGTGCCGAACTCGTAGAAGTTGTTGTAGTCGCCGCTGAACTTTTCAGGGGTCAGCGGACGGTCGAGGGCGTAGGCGTCGTTGCGCGGGGCCGGATAGGGGCCGGTCTCGGCCAGCGCCCGCCCGCCCAGCATCGCCGCCGCCGCGAGGCCGGCGGAGCCGCCGAGCAGCGCCCGCCGGTCGAGGAACACCGATTCCGGCGTGACGAGGTGTTCGGGAATCTCCCAGCCGCGCAACCGCTTGATCAGCATCGTCGTCTCCGAATCGTGTCCGCCGCCGCAGCCGCGCCGCCCCTCGCGGGTGCCGGGCGCCTGCCGCGAACTGAATGTTCGCCGTCTACGGCGCAGGGGTTACCTGCGTTTCGCGTCACGCGGGTGGCGCTTCGTCGCGGAGCGCCCGACGCAGCACCTTGCCGACGTTGGTCTTCGGCAGGCTCGCCTGCAGCACGACCTTGCGCGGCACCTTGTAGCCGGTGAGCTGGGTTCGCGCGTGGGCGCGGATCGCCTCAGGCGTCAGGTCGGGGTCGCGCACGACGACGTGGGCCACCACCATCTCGCCGGTCTCGGCGCTGGGCGCGCCGACCACGGCGCATTCGAGCACGCCGGGATGGGCGGCGAGCACGTCCTCGACCTCGTTCGGGTAGACGTTGAAGCCGGAGACGAGGATCATGTCCTTCATCCGGTCGACGATCCGCACCTCTCCGTCCGCCTCCATCACGGCGACGTCGCCGGTGCGAAAGAACCCGTCGGCGGTGGTGGCGGCGGCGGTCTCGTCGGGGCGCTTCCAGTAGCCCTTCATCACCTGCGGCCCGCGCACGCAGATCTCGCCGGGGGTGCCGGCCGGCACCGGCATCCCGTCGGGGCCGCGGATCGACACCTCGGTGGAGGGCAGCGGGTAGCCGATCGTGCCGGACCACGTCCCCAGCCGATACGGGTTCACGCAGACCACCGGCGAAGTCTCCGACAGGCCGTAGCCCTCGATGATGGTCTTGCCGGTGACCGCCTTCCAGCGCGCGGCGACCGCGCTCTGCACCGCCATGCCGCCGGCCACCACGTAGTCGAGCTGCGAGAAGTCCACCGTGTCGATCTTCGGATGGTTGTTCAACAGGTTGAACAAGGTGTTGACCCCAGAGAAGTGCGTGAAGCGCGTCTTCGCCAGCGTCTTCACGAAGCCGTCGCCGTCGCGCGGGTTGGGAATCAGCAGGCAGCTGCCGCCGGTGCGCATGAAGAAGAAGAAGCAGCAGGTCAGCGCGAAGATGTGATACAGCGGCAGCGCGGTGACCATCACCCGGCCGGGCGCTTCGATCCCCTCGAACCAGACTTCGCTCTGGACGACGTTCACCATGATGTTGCGGTGTGTCAGCATCGCCGCCTTGGCGATGCCGGTGGTGCCGCCGGTGTATTGCAGGAAGGCGATGTCGCCCTGCGTCACCGGGATTGCAGGCACCTTCAGCCCCCTGCCCTGCCGCAGGGCCGCGTCCAACCGCACCGTCTTGTCCGCAGGCAGGACGAAGGGCGGCACCGCCTTCTTCAGGTGGCGCGAGGCGAGATCCACGACCTTGCCCTTGAGCCCGAGGCCGTCGCCGGGGCCGGCGAGCACCACGCGGTCGAGGGCGACGCCGGGCATCGCCTCGGCGACGGTGTGGGCGAAGTTCTCCAGCACGACGAGGATGCGCGCGCCGGAATCGTTGAGCTGCGCCGACAGCTCGCGCGGCGTGTAGAGCGGGTTGATGTTGACCACCGTGCCGCCGGCGACCAGCACCCCGAAGATCGCGACCGCGTAGGCCGGCACGTTCGGCATCATGATCGCGACGCGGTCGCCCTTGGCAAGTCCCTGCGCGGCGAGCCAGGCGGCCAGCGCGCGGGCGGCGGCGCCCATCGCGGCGTAGGTCATCGAAGAGCCGAAGCACGTCACCGCCGGCCTTTTGGCGAAGCGCGCGGTGCTGATCTCGAACAGGTCGACGAGGGTGCCGAGGCTGTCGGCGTCGATCTCCGCCGGCATGCCCGGCGGGTAGGCGGCGAGCCACGGGCGCGGTGCCCGGCTGTCCTGGATCACGGCGTTTCTCCATCGCGCACGGCATTCTTGGCCGCGCTTATCGGTCTTGCGTGTTCGCTCCCCTTGGATGGGACTGTGCGGGATCGCTCCGCCCGCGGCAAGCGAGCGCAGCCGGCCCCGGGCGGCAGGCGCTGACAGCCGGCGGCTTATGCCATCGCGGCACGCGCCCGTCGGCCGAAGGCCACGACGAGGGCGTGCGGCAGGGCGGCGGCGAGGACCAGCAGCGCGGCGATGCCCGCCTCCGACCCGGTAATGGCCCGGCCCGGCCAGGGTCCGATGCCCTCCGTCCGGCCGAGCCCGAGGAGGGCGGCGGCGAACCACAGGGCGAGGAAACCGCAGAACGCGAACCCGATGCGGGCGCGCCAGCCGGTCCGCGGGCGGAGCCGCCCGGCCGCGAGCCAGCCGAACAGGCCGAGGATCGTGCCGAACAGGAGCGCACCGACCGCGGCCCCGAGGGCGTAGGCGCGCGGCGCCAGCCAATCCGGCAGGTCGGAGCGCTGGCTGAGGCCCGTGGCCGCGACGAGGCCGAGGGCGAGTAGCGCCGCCACCACGGGGGCGGCGGCGGCAACACTGGAATTCCGCATCGAACCGTCCCCCCGGACCGCGGCCGCTAGACGAAACGCGACCGCTACTTGGCTTCGTAGTGGTCGCGCACCAGCCGGTCGAGCAGGCGCACGCCCCAGCCGGCGCCCCAGCTCTTGTTGATCTCGCTGGCGGTGGAGGACATGCCGACGCCGGCGATGTCGAGATGCGCCCACGGCACGTCGTTGACGTAGCGCTTGATGAAGGCCGCCGCCGTCGCGGCGCCGCCATGACGGCCGCCGGTGTTCTTCATGTCGGCGAACTTCGAGTCGATCGCCTTGTCGTAGGCCGGGATCAGCGGCATCCGCCAGACCTTCTCGCCCACCACCTCGCCGGCGGCGTGGATCCGGCCGGCGAGCTCGTCGTCGTTCGAGAACAGGCCGGCGATGTCCTGGCCGAGCGCGACGATGATCGCGCCGGTCAGCGTCGCGAGGTCGATCATGAACTTCGGCTTGTAGGCGCCCTGCACGTGCCAGATCACGTCGGCGAGGACGAGGCGGCCTTCCGCGTCGGTGTTGATGACCTCGATGGTCTGGCCCGACATCGAGGTCACAATGTCGGACGGGCGGTAGGAGGCGCCGTCGGGCATGTTCTCGACGATGCCGATGGCGCCGACGACGTTGACCTTCGCCTTGCGGGTGGCCAGCGCGTGCAGGGTGCCGACGACGGCGGCCGCCCCGCCCATGTCGCCCTTCATGTCCTCCATGCCGCCGGCGGACTTGATCGAGATGCCGCCGGAATCGAACACGACGCCCTTTCCGATGAAGGCGACCGGTGCCTCGCCGGCGGGGCCGCCGTTCCAGCGCATCACCACGACGCGCGGCTCGTGCACCGAGCCCTGCGCCACGGCGAGCAGCGCGCCCATGCCGAGTTCGCGCATGCGGGCCGGCTCCAGCACCTCGACCTCGACGCCGAGCTTGGTCAGCTCGGAGGCGCGGCGGGCGAACTCCTCCGGGGTGAGGACGTTCGGCGGCTCGTTGATCAGGTCGCGGGCGAGCGTCACGCCCTCGGCGACGGCGGCGCTCGCGCCCGCGGCGGCCTCGGCCTCGGCGTGGCCGGCGAGCATCAGGGTCAGCGTGGTCGCGGCCTTCGCGTCCTCGGCCTCGGGCTTCTTCTTGGTCTTGTAGCGGTCGAAGGCGTAGCTGCGCAGGCGTGCGCCGAGCGCGAAGTCGGCGGCGTCCGCCGGCATCGCCGCGGCGCCCGGCCAGTCGAGCACCACGCGGGCCTCGCGGCCCGCGACCTTGCCCGCGGTGAAGCCGCCGAGCACCGGCCAGTCGATCTTGCCCCGGTCCTTGTCGGTGCCGAGCCCGACCACCACGAGGCGGTCCGCGTCGACGCCGGCCGGCGCCGGCAGCACCATCGCGCTCGAGGCGCGCGCCTTGAACTTCTCGCTGCCGGCGGCCCGGGAGACCAGGTCGACGCCCGCCTGACCGAGCGCGTCGCGGGCGCCCGCGCCGAGCACGAGGTCGTCGCCGACGAACACCACGAGGTCCCCGGATCCGCCCCGACCGAGGGGGGCGAAATGGATGGTGATGCCGTCCGACATGGCGTTGCCTTCTGCCCTGTTCCGCTGTCACGAGCGTGCTCGACAGCCGCACGCCCACCGGTGCCCTGTGTAGCCGGTGAGGCGGAGAACGCAACGCGACGCGGGCGCCCTCGAAAGGCCCCAGTTCACGCGCCATCGGAGGACGGGCCGGGCGATCCGGCGGCACGGTCCGGGGCGGGACCGGAAG